>JAWWDW010000192.1:0-4586 GCA_033719735.1 Robiginitalea sp.
ATCTTCCTGAGGAATTTGATCATCTCCCGCTGCACCCCGTGCAGCTCATTCATTTTTATCAGGAATTTATAGGTGCTCTTTAACTGGACCTCGAGGTGGTAGTCCATGCCGGCCTCGTAATGCGCCACCAGGGAGAGTACCCGGGCAAAACACATGAGGTCTTCCCGCACTTTCAGGTTCCGGTTGCGAATGATCTTATTGAGGTACTTGATACAGCTCTTGTGGTCCCCGATACCGAAATACAAACAGGCAATCTTGTAGTAGAACAACATCACGTGGTGCTGATCGAGGCGGGCCCGGTGTTTGTTGATGCCGTACTCCACGACCCGCACAAGGTAAAGGCCTTTCTCAAAGGTTCCTTCCATAAAATGGAGGTTCAGATTATTGGCATTGATATACAGGAAGGAGAGGGAGGCCACGTTGTCGTTTTTCGGGAAATCCTTTCCGCCGATCACCGCTTCCAGTTTTTCCAGGGTCTTGCGGAACTGGGAGCTGTATTTGATATAAAAGAGGGATTCCAGCAAATAATTGTTGCCCTTTAGAAAGAAGACCGGATTCAGGTTGATCATATCCGGGTTTTCGTAAAAGAGGGTGACCCACTTGCTGGCGTACTTATAGCTGGAGAGAAAGTCCTGGGTCAAAAAACTGTACCAGAGGTGGGTTTTATACAGCCAGAGTTTCTCCCGAAACCCCATCATTTCGGGGTCGTAGTCCGGAAGGTGGGTGTTGAAGAATTCCGTTACGCGCTGGTAATCTGCATCATTTCGCACATAGCCCATTTTCAGCATCATCCCGTAGAGTTCAAGGGACAGGTTTGAAAGCTTGCTGGCCATGGAATTCATCTCGGAAAGCCATTGGGATTCCCGGGACAACTCCCCGGCCCGGTCAGGAAGGCTGCGGGTAATATACTGGGTCTCGATCACCTTCTCGAGTTCCACGATCTCATAGGCGATGTTCTTCTCCTCATTGGCGATAGCCATGCCCTTTGCCTTGTCCAGGATTTTCAGGCTTTGTTTGTAAAGTCCCTTCTGGTAGAGGATCGTGGCAAAATCCAGTTGTTCGCGTATCTGGACACGTACATTCTGGTTTCCGGGGTTCAGGCGCAGGCTGATGAGGATTTGCTTGTAGAGGTGGGCTTTAAGGTTGGACAGCTGGGACTTCTTTACAATACCACTCTCCAGGATTGCCTCTTCCCTGTAGGTGCGCATCTTGTCCATCAGGTTGAAAAGGGCCAGAAACTTGGCGTCCGCATTTACGCCCAGGCGCCCCACATACAGCTTGAATTGCCGCTTCTCGGACTTCGAGAGGGACTTTACCAAAACAAACAGCGCATCTTTCTGGGTACTTGTCATCGTAAAAACAACAATTTAATTCGCTGTATATGTGATTGTTACAATATTCGAAATGTTCCTAAACATCATAAACCAAAAGATCATTTCCCTTTCGTTCTAAAGAAGCCGGCTATTTTCGTAAAGATGAATAAAAGTACGCAATTCTGATGAGTAAAGAGAAGGTATATATTTTTGACACTACCCTCAGGGACGGGGAGCAGGTACCCGGTTGCAAGCTGGACACCACCCAGAAACTCGTGATCGCCGAACGACTGGACCAGCTGGGGGTTGATGTCATTGAAGCGGGGTTTCCCATCTCGAGCCCCGGGGATTTCAAATCCGTATCCGAAATTGCCCGCATCGTGCGCAACGCCACGGTTTGTGGCCTGACCCGGTCCGTGCAAAAGGATATCGATGTGGCTGCCGAGGCGCTGAAACACGCCAAAAGGCCCCGCATACACACGGGGATCGGCACTTCGGATTCCCACATCAAATACAAATTCAAAGCCACCCGGGAGGAAGTCCTCGAACGGGCGGTAGCGGCTGTGAAGTATGCCAAATCATATGTGGAGGATGTTGAGTTCTATGCGGAAGACGCCGGTCGCACCGACAACGAATACCTCGCCCGGGTCTGTGAAGCGGTTATCAAGGCCGGGGCCACGGTCCTGAACATCCCGGATACCACCGGATATTGCCTGCCCGAGGAATACGGGGCCAAGATGAAATACCTGAAAGAGAATGTACGCGGGATCGACAAAGCCATCCTGTCCTGCCACTGCCACAACGACCTCGGGCTGGCAACGGCCAACTCGATCTCCGGGGTCATCAACGGAGCCCGACAGATCGAATGTACCATCAACGGCATCGGCGAGCGTGCCGGGAACACCTCCCTTGAAGAAGTGGTGATGATCCTGCGGCAACATCCCTACCTGGAACTCGATACCGGGATCAACAGCAAATTGCTCTACAGTACCAGCCAGATGGTCTCCCAGAAAATGGGCATGGTCGTACAACCCAACAAGGCCATCGTCGGTTCCAACGCCTTCGCCCATAGCTCCGGGATCCACCAGGACGGTGTTATCAAGAATCGCGAGACGTATGAAATCATCGATCCGGAAGAAGTGGGGGTCACGGAATCCTCCATTGTCCTGACGGCCCGTAGTGGTCGGGCAGCCCTGGCCTACCGCGCCAAGAAAGTGGGGTATGAACTGACCAAGGTGCAGCTCGATGCGGTCTATGAGGAATTCCTGAGGTTCGCCGACCGCAAAAAAGAAATCGAGGATGCCGATATACACCAGATCGTGGAGGCTTCCCCGGTAAACATTGAAAGTATCGCTTCATGAAACTGAAAATCGCGTTATTGCCCGGTGACGGTATCGGTCCGGAAGTCATCACACAGGCCGTTTCCTGCCTACAGGCGGTAGAAGATACCTTCGGGCATCAGTTTATTTTTGCAAAGGCCCCTGTGGGAGCCACTGCCATGGATGAAACCGGGGATCCGCTCCCGGAGGATACCCTGGCGCTTTGCAAACGATCGGATGCGGTTCTTTTCGGGGCTATCGGAGATCCGAAATACGACAACAACCCAAATGCCAAGGTACGACCGGAACAGGGATTGCTCCGGTTGCGCAAGGAGCTTGGACTTTTCAGCAACATCAGGCCGGTGAAGGTCTTCCCTACCCTGATCTCGAATTCCCCTTTGCGGAAAGAGATCATCAGCGGGACAGATTTGGTCATCTACCGGGAGCTTACCGGGGGGATCTACTTCGGGGAAAAATACCTGAGCGAAGATGGGAGCACAGCCTCGGACCTCTGTCTGTATACGGAAGCGGAAATCAGCAGGATCGCCCACCTTGCCTTCAAGGCAGCGAAAAAACGGCGGAATAAACTCACCCTGGTGGACAAAGCCAACGTGCTTGAATCCTCCCGGCTCTGGAGAAGGGTAGTCACTGAAATTGCCGGCAGTTATCCAGAGGTCACTTTAAACTACCTTTTTGTGGATAATGCCGCCATGCAGATGATCCTCAACCCAAGCCAGTTCGACGTCATCCTTACAGAAAATATGTTTGGGGATATCATCTCCGATGAAGGCAGTGTTATAGGGGGTTCCATCGGCCTGCTCCCTTCGGCTTCCGTAGGTGAAAAATATTCCATGTTCGAGCCTATCCACGGGTCCTTCCCGGAAGGGGCCGGTAAAAATATCGCCAACCCCCTGGCAAGCATCCTCTCTGCGGCCATGCTACTGGACCACTTCGGCCTGAAGGAGGAGACCGATGCGGTGATCAAATCCGTCAACCTCTCCCTGAAGAAAGGGGTGGTTACACCTGACCTGAATCCAAAGAGCAAATTCGGCACCGATGACGTGGGGCACTTCATCGCGAGCCACATCGCAGATGCAGAAGATTATCGGGGGTTGAACCGCGAAAATATCGGATTGGGAAAATCAACCATCATTTAATTCCCGCATTTTGAATTATCCGAGCCAGACCCCGGCCAGGTGCCGGGGTTTTTTGATTCCAATGGTTAAGTAACGCCCGTTGTGCATTTCATTTAACATTATCTTATATTTGGTCGCTTAAAGGGGCAGGCATGAATATCTCCTACAACTGGCTTAAGCAATTTATAGACATCGACTGGGAAGCGGAGAAAACGGCAGAACTGCTGACCGATCTCGGACTTGAAGTGGAAGGAATCACAACGTTTGAATCCGTTCCCGGCGGACTCGAGGGGATTGTCGTGGGCGAAGTGCTGGAATGCATCCAACACCCCAATGCAGACCGGTTGAAACTTTGCAAGGTCGATATAGGGGTAAACAACCCGGTTTCGATTGTATGTGGGGCCCCGAATGTGGCTACAGGACAGAAAGTCCCGGTTGCGACCGTGGGCACTACCCTCTATGGGGCGGATGGCGCTCCCTGGAAGATCAAGAAGGGAAAGATACGGGGGGAGGAAAGCCATGGGATGATCTGTGCCGAAGACGAGATAGGACTCGGAGACAGCCATGAGGGGATCATGGTCCTTCAAACCGATGCGCCAAACGGGACTCCCTGTTCCGCGGTCTTCGAAATTGAAAAAGACAAGGTTTTTGAAATTGGACTCACCCCCAACCGGGCAGATGCCATGAGCCACTTTGGGGTAGCCAGGGATCTGCGGGCCGGGCTGAGACAATTGAAGATCAATACGGAACTCCGGACGCCATCGGTGAGCTCCTTCAACATCGACAACCGATCCCTGAGGATCGATGTTTCCGTCGAA
>JAWWDW010000193.1:0-4571 GCA_033719735.1 Robiginitalea sp.
ACCTGAGCCAGGCGGATTACGAAAGCCTGATGCGGTTCAGCCGCAAGGTGGCCCTGGCGGTGGAAGGCGCTGTGGATTGTGTCCGCGTCGGTCTGACCGTTATCGGGTTGGAAGTTCCCCATGTGCATGTCCACATAATCCCGCTCAATGAGATGGCGGATGCTACCTTCCAGCGGAAAGCAACCCTGAGCCCTGAGCGCTTTGAGGACGTTGCCGCCAGCATACGGGCTAAACTCCAATAGCGCCCTGCAGGTAGAGGTATATGAGCCCTCCTGCAAGGACCACCCCCAGAAGTACCAGGATGTAGAACAACGGCCGGAACCGCATCGATGCCTTATCCGGAGTTACGGCCTTTTGATAGTATTCAACGCTGCGCTCTATATCCTCTGTCCAGGTGACCGGATAGAGCAGGCTGTGGCAGGTATTGCATTTTAATTCCCGCTTCAGTTCCGAGGTGACCCGATGGTAGAAAGGACCATGCAGGTGTTTTTGATAAAACGTCAGGGTGAGGTCCTGATTGAAGCACTCCGGGCAATTATTGGTCAGCGGGGCCTCTTTGATGATTTTGAATTCGGGCTTGGCCATTTTATTTCTCGATTCTTAAAGAGAGTTGCATTACCGTCCCTTCCTTACCGGAGGAAAGGACTTTTATTTTTCCTTCGTGGTATTCCTCCACAATCCGTTTGACCAGGGAAAGCCCCAGCCCCCAGCCTCTTTTTTTGGTCGTATAGCCCGGGTTGAAGATTTCCTGGAACAGTTTGCGCGGGATGCCATGGCCTGTGTCCGATACCAGAATATGGACGAAGGAATTCGCCGGTCGGATATCCACGGAGATTTCTCCCTTGCCCTTCATGGCATCAATCCCGTTCTTGACCAGGTTTTCGATGGTCCAGTGGTAGAGGGATTTATTCAGGAGTACGGGCAGGGATTCCACTTCGGAATGAAAACGAAAGTGCACCAGCTTTGAACTGCGGGCCTGCAGGTATTCGAAGGCGTTTTTGGTTTCCTCCACGATGTCGTGGGGCTCCAGCCGGGGCATGGAACCGATTTGGGAAAACCGTTCCGTGATGGTTTGCAGGCGGCCGATATCCTTTTCGATCTCTGTGGTGATCTTCGGGTTCAGGGATTGTTCCTTGAGCAATTCGTTCCAGCCCAGCAGGGAAGTGAGGGGCGTCCCGATCTGATGGGCCGTTTCCTTGGCCATTCCCGCCCAGAGTTTGTTTTGTTCCGAGACCTTATTGGTTTTGAAGAAAAAGAAAATAACCGCCCCAAAGAGGAAGATGATCAGCAACAGGGCGATGGGGTAGTATTTCAACTTGTTCAGGACTTCTGAATTCCCGTAGTAGAGGGTAGCCAGGTGTTCCCCCTGATAATCGATGCGGATGGGACTGTTTTCCGATTCAAAATCGCGAATTTTCTCCCGGACCCCGTTGCTGTCTTCCAGGTTGAACCCCGGCATGTTGTTCACCTTTACAGACCCGTCTGCATTGACGAGGATCATCGGGGTGGTGGTGTTGAGCTGCAGGACTTTGAGGGTAAGGGTCCCGAGTTCTTCGTTTTCCGGGGATCGGGACAATTCGGATTGGGCAGTGGCCCAAATCTCCATTTTGTGTCGTTCCTCCTCTTTGAATTTTTTAAAAAAACTGTTGGTGTTCCACAGGATCAGGCTTACGATCACAAAGGAGGAGATCAGTAAAAAGGCGTTGGAAAACTTTTTGGGAGGATTAAGGCGCATACCCCTTGCTTGTGACATTAAAGATAACTGAATTTGAACCGAATTGTTGTGGAAAGTGCTTTTTTCGCCCTCGGCTTTAGGGCAGTTTTCAATACCTTTGCGGGTATGGAAACAGAACTGCTCACCCTGCGCCCGGAAGAATTGGAAACCCGTGTTTTACACGGATACCTGCTGGGGGCAGTAGGGCCCAGGCCCATTGCGTTTGCCAGTACTGTGGATGCTGAGGGAAACCCCAACCTGTCCCCTTTTAGTTTTTTCAATGTCTTCAGTGCCAACCCGCCTGTTCTGATCTTTTCGCCGGCAAGGAGGGTACGGGACAACACCACCAAACACACCCTGGAAAATGTCCTGGAAACCCGGGAAGTGGTGATCAACGTGGTTACGTATCCCATGGTCCAGCAGATGTCCCTGGCCAGTACGGAATACGACCGTGGTGTAAACGAGTTCGAGAAGGCCGGATTTACAATGGTTGCTTCTGAAATGGTCACCCCCTGCCGCGTCGGGGAATCCCCGGTGCAGTTTGAATGCCGGGTTACCAAAGTGGAAGCCCTGGGGGAGGAAGGAGGTGCGGGGAATCTCGTCTTCTCCGAGGTTGTCCGAATGCATCTCAAGAAGGAGGTTCTCGATAACGAAGACAGGCTGGACCCTGCCAAACTGGACCTGGTGGCACGTATGGGAGGCAACTGGTACAGCCGGGCATCGGACGGGCTTTTTGAGGTGCCCAAGCCCCTGTCGAGCAAAGGGGTGGGGGTAGACGCCATCCCCCAGGCCATACGAAACAGCCCAATCCTTACCGGGAACGACCTGGGGATGCTGGGAAATTTTGAGAGGATTCCCACGGAAGCGGAAGTCAGCGCCTTTGTGGATGGGGCTGTGGAAGCGCGTACTGCCCTGAGTTCCGCAGACCCGCTTGTGATCCAGAAGCAGGCCCGGGCCTATCTGGAGGAAGGAAATGTGGCTGCTGCCTGGAAGCTGTTGCTGGCAGGCCTTCGATGAGCCACCTTCGGATCAACGGGCTGAGGCGATGAATAAAAATGACAATAATCAAATTAGAAAGTAGCGAGAAATTATGGAAGTACAAGGTACCATCAAATTGATTGACGAGACCAAGACCTATGGCAACAATGGATTCCGCAAGCGGGAAGTAGTCCTGACAACGGATGAACAATACCCCCAGCACCTGATGATCGAATTCATACAGGATAAGACGGATCTGCTGAACAACTATCAGGTTGGGCAACAAGTCCGTATCAGCATTAACCTCAGGGGAAGGGAGTGGGTAAACCCCCAGGGCGAAACCAAATATTTCAACTCCATTCAGGGATGGCGAATAGAAGCACTTGAGGCGTCCCAGGCCGAGGGAGAGATGCCGCCTGTCCCCCCTATGGAGGCCTTTGAACCTGCAAAAGACCTCAAGGAAGAGGACTACGACGATCTCCCGTTTTAGGGGAACGCATACCGGACTGAAGTAGCCATATGATGACGCCGGGCTACGGCCGAACCATCTCGCATGTCTTTAACGCGCACCATTGAGCTGATTTTCAGGCGATTCCTTCCCTCCCCTTTTGTGATCGCCCTGCTGCTTACCCTGCTGACAATGGGCCTGGCCCTTGTTTACGGGCAGTTCCCGGAAAACACCCCGGCATGGAAAGGGGTCCTTTCCTCCTGGGAACACGGCCTGTGGAACCGGGGGTTGCTGGTATTTGCCTACCAGATGATGCTGATCCTGGTGCTGGGCCATGTCCTGGTCCTGAGCAAGCCCATGGAGCGCCTGATCCTTCGGCTGACCTCCCTGGCCAGGGATGGGGCTTCCGCCGCTTTCCTGGTAATCCTGTCCACCACCCTCGTCTCCTTTTTCAACTGGGGCCTCGGGCTTATATTCGGTGCCCTGCTGGCCAGGAAGGTTGGCGAGCACGCCCAGCGCCATAGAATACCGCTGAACTATCCCCTGGTGGGGGCCTGTGGTTACGCCGGTCTTATGGTATGGCACGGAGGTATTAGCGGGTCGGCCCCGATCAAGGTTTCCGAACCCGGCCACTTGCCAGGCCTTTTGGAAGGGGTCCTTCCACCCTCGGCCCTTGCGGATTTTCCGGATACCATCCCAAGTTCGGCCACCATTTTTAGCTCGTGGAACCTGCTCCTCTTTTTTCTGGTGGCGGGGGCCATTAGTGGGCTTGCCTATTACCTGGGAAGGACGACGAGCCCCACCCATATCAGCCTGCCCGATTACCGCTTTTCCCAGGAAACCGAGGCCCCGGCAAAAGGGGCGGAAAAACTGGATCGATCCTCCTGGCTGTCCATGCTGCTGGCCGGACTCATCTTCCTGGCGTTCCTCGTGCAGTACTTTCCCCAGCTGAGGTCGCTGAACCTAACGCCGGACATGCTGAACTTTTTCATGCTCGGCCTGGCCATCCTGCTGCATGGAAACATCAGGCGCTTTCTGGGGGCAGTCGAAGAAGCCATCGGGGATACCTCGGGGATCCTGATTCAGTTTCCCCTGTATTTTGGGATCATGGGCATGATGACCGAAAGCGGACTCATCCATCGGATCTCTGACTTCTTTGTCGCCATAAGTACCACGGCCACCTTTCCGATTTTTACCTTTTTCAGCGCTGGCCTGGTCAATGTTTTTGTGCCCAGTGGGGGAGGGCAGTGGGCGGTACAGGGCCCGGTGATCCTGGAAGCGGCCCAAAGCCTGAAGGTCCCCCTTCCTAAGGCTGTTATGGCCCTGGCCTATGGAGACCAGTTGACCAACATGCTCCAGCCGTTCTGGGCCCTTCCCTTACTGGGGATCACCCGCCTGAAAGCCCGGGAAATCCTGCCCTATTCCCTCCTG
>JAWWDW010000194.1:0-4562 GCA_033719735.1 Robiginitalea sp.
AACCCACCGAATTAAACAGATTTAAGTACAACGGCAATGAAGCACACCTACCACATTCACGGCATGACCTGCATGGGATGCCGGTCCCATGTTGAGACCACCCTTTCCGGGGTGGAAGGTGTTTCTAAGGTCAGCGTCGACCTCGGACGGGGGGAAGCGGTTATCGAAATGGATGAGCACCTTCCCATCGAGGCGTTTCAGGAAGCCCTGAAGGGGATTGGGGGACATTACAGCATCCACCTGCCAGGGGAGGTCCCTGAGCAGGGGCACAATGATTTCCCTTCTCTGGCAGGAACGGGTACGGGAACATTTTACTGCCCGATGCAATGTGAGGGGGAGAAAACCTATTCCGAGCCCGGGGAATGCCCGGTATGCGGGATGGACCTGGTGGAACAGCAAACGGTTGCGACCAATGCCTCTGCCCAATGGACCTGCCCCATGCACCCGGAGGTGGTCAGGGACCAACCCGGAAGCTGCCCTATCTGTGGGATGGACCTGGTTGAAAAAGAGCCCCGGCTGTCAGCGGAGGATAAAACCTACAGGGAGCTGCTCCGTAAGTTTTGGATCTCCCTGGTTTTTACCGTCCCGGTCTTCCTGATTGCCATGAGCGAGATGCTGCCTCAAAACCCGCTTTACACCATCCTCGATCTGAAGTACTGGAACTGGATCCAGTTTGCCCTGTCCCTGCCGGTGGTGTTTTATACGGCCTGGATGTTTTTTCGCAGGGCCTACCGCAGCATCCGGACCTGGAACCTGAACATGTTTACCCTCATAGGCATTGGCTCTGGCGTTGCATGGCTTTTCAGTGTTTTCGGCCTGCTTTTTCCGGATTTTTTCCCTGCCCAGTTTAAGACGGAAGCTGGAACTGTGCACGTGTATTTTGAGGCGGCAACGGTCATCCTGACGCTGGTGCTATTGGGGCAGGTCCTGGAAGCACGCGCCCATAGCAAGACGAGTTCCGCGGTGCGGGAATTGCTCAAATTGGCTCCGAAAAGGGCCATACGGGTCACTGATGGGATAGAGGAGGAAGTACCCCTGGAGCAGGTACAGCTGGGGGATATCCTCCGGGTAAAACCCGGGGACAAGATCCCCGTGGATGGAGTGATTACCAAAGGGACAACCTCCATCGATGAATCCATGATCACAGGTGAGCCCGTCCCTGTGCAAAAGGGGGAAGGAGAACAAGTCAGCAGTGGGACTCTCAATGGAAACCAGTCCTTCCTGATGAAGGCAGAAAAAGTGGGTTCCGACACCCTGCTTTCTCAGATCATCAACATGGTTAATGAGGCCAGCCGCAGCAGGGCACCCATCCAGAAACTCGCTGATACGGTCTCCGCCTACTTTGTGCCCATCGTGGTGCTCATCGCGATAATCACCTTCGTTGCCTGGGCGCTATGGGGCCCGCAACCATCGTATGTCTACGCGCTTGTCAATGCCATTGCTGTCCTGATCATCGCCTGTCCCTGTGCCCTGGGCCTGGCAACCCCTATGTCCGTAATGGTGGGTGTGGGTAAGGGTGCCCAGAATGGCGTATTGATCAAGAATGCGGAAGCCCTTGAAAAAATGAATCAGGTAGATACGCTCATCGTGGATAAGACCGGTACCCTCACCGAGGGAAAACCCACGGTGGACAAAGTGGGAATGATCGAAGCGGGACCGGCCGGTTCCGTGAAGGAAGTCCTTCAGTACATCAGTTCCCTGAACCAGCTCAGCGAGCACCCGCTGGCTTCGGCTATGGTGGCATACGGAAAGGAGCAAAAGGTGCAGCTCCTTGAGGTGGAAGCTTTTTCCGCTGTTACCGGGAGTGGGGTGGAAGGTAATGTGAACGGAACGAAAGCCGCCCTTGGAAATGCCGGCATGATGCAACGTGCAGGGGCTGAGTTGACAGATGCCATGATCCTGGAAGTAAAGCCCTACCAGGAACAGGGCAAGACGGTCTCCTTCCTGGCCCTTGGAGGGTCCGTGGCGGGCTATGTGGTGATTGGCGATAAAATAAAGAAAACAAGTGCCGGGGCGGTGCGTTCCCTTCGGGAAAAAGGGGTCGAGGTGTTCATGCTGACAGGGGACCACCCGGCGACGGCCCGGGCAGATTCGGCGGAACTTGGGCTTACGGGTTTCAGTGCCGGGATGCTCCCGGAAGGTAAAATGCGGGAGGTTGAAAGGCTGCAGGGGGAAGGACGGATTGTTGCCATGGCGGGGGACGGTATCAACGATGCCCCGGCCCTGGCCAAAAGCGATGTCGGGATTGCCATGGGTACGGGTACGGACGTGGCCATTGAGAGTGCCTCGATCACCCTGGTCAAGGGCGACCTCCGTGGCATTGTCAAAGCCCGCAACCTCAGTGAGGCAGTGATGCGGAATATAAGGCAAAACCTCTTTTTTGCCATGGTATACAACACCCTGGGGGTTCCCATTGCCGCCGGGGTGTTGTACCCGGTCTTCGGGTTATTGCTATCCCCTATGATTGCGGCCCTGGCCATGAGCTTCAGTTCAGTGTCCGTGATTGCGAATGCGCTGCGGCTTCGGACTCAAAAAATCGACGACTGATGAGAAACAGGAAAACGACCTTATGGATCCGCAAGGCACACCGGTATCTGGGAATCTTCCTGGGGGTGCAATTCCTGATGTGGACCCTGAGCGGCATGTATTTTAGCTGGACGGACCTGGACGAAATCCACGGGGACCATTTTAAAAAGGATGAAATCCGCCATACAGGTTTTACCGGTCTGCCCGGGACGGAGCAACTGGAAGGATCAGGCCCGATCCATTCCCTGCAGCTAATGGATATAGGGGGGACCCCCTATTACTGGATCGACGAAGCCGTCCTGTTCAATGCCGTTACCGGAAAAAGGGAGGACGGCATTTCCCGGGAGCAGGCCCTGCAGGTAGCCAGCCGGCATATGCGGCCCGAATTGGAAGTCGCTGAGGTTAGGATGATCCGGGAGGTGGATGCCCATCACGAATACCGGGGGAAACCCCTTCCCGCCTATGAGATCCGGTACAATACCCCTGAGAACCTGAAGGTCTACGTGGCTGCCGCCAATGGGTCCTTCCAAACCGTACGGCACCGCAACTGGCGTTGGTTCGACTTTTTGTGGATGACCCATACGATGGATTACAATACCCGGGACGATTTCAACACCACCCTGCTCAGGGCATTTTCCCTGATGGGACTGATAACCGTACTAAGCGGTTTTGTGCTCTGGTACATCAGCTCTCCGACTGTTCATGGTTGGAGGCGAAAGAAATTATAAGCAGCGTCAATTTTACAGACCATGGAAAAAGTGAGAAGATTTAACAAACAATGGATATATCTCGGCGGGGCATTGCTGGGAGGGTTGCTGGCAGGATATCTGATCTTCGGAAGGGCCGGGGAAGCCGTTCCGGAAAATGGAGTGGTGGAGGAAGCCGAACGCGACCATACCCCTCAGGACCAGCTGTGGACCTGCTCGATGCACCCGCAAATCATGCAGCCCGAGCCAGGAGACTGCCCTATTTGCGGCATGGACCTTATCCCGTCCGGATCTGCAACGGACCAGCTGGGTCCCCGGCAAATCCGTATGACGGAAAATGCCATGGCCCTGGCCGATATACGAACCACCCGGGTAGGCGAAACCCTGGAAGGGGAATCCGGGTTCCTCACCCTCTCGGGAGAAATTGCCGAGGACCAGGAGGCACAAACCGTGCAGGCGAGCTATTTTGACGGCCGCATAGAATCCCTGAACATCCATTATGAGGGCGAGCAAATCCAAAAGGGGCAGCAACTGGCTACGCTGTATGCCCCGGGACTGGTATCAGCCCAGCAGGAATTGCTGACGGCGGCATCCCTCCGGGAATCCCAACCGGAACTCTACAGGGCGGTACGCAACAAACTCAAATACTGGAAACTCACTGATCAGCAGATCGATAAGATCGAATCCAGCGGGGCTATACAGGAATATTTCCCCGTATATGCGACGGTTTCGGGGACCGTAATCGAAAAGATGGTGGCTGAGGGGGACTATGTAACCAAGGGGCAACCCCTTGCCAGGCTCAGCAACCTGGACAGGGTGTGGGCTGATTTCGACGCCTATGAAAACCAGCTCGAGCTGATCAGAAAGGGCCAGGAAGTACTCATCACCACCAATGCATATGCGGGAAGGGAATTCAATGCGGAGATCACCTTTATCGACCCGGTCTTAAATCCTCAGACGCGTACGGTCACGGTACGGGCCACATTGTCCAACGCCCAGGGGCGTCTGAAGCCCGGCATGTTTGTGAGCGGTCGGATCGCGGTCCGTGCAGCGGAGAAGGACGCCACCCTAACCGTTCCCGCCAGCGCTGTCATGTGGACGGGGGAACGCTCCCTGGTCTATGTGAAGACCCGGCGGGGGGAACCTGTTTTTGAAATGCGGGAAGTGGTCCTTGGCAATCGCGTTGGGGACAGCTATGTTATACAAAGCGGCCTTGAGGCAGGGGCCGAAATTGTAACTCACGGCACCTTCACGGTGGATGCAGCTGCTCAGTTGCAGGGAAAATCCTCGATGATGAATAACGGGAAGGATACAGCTTCTTCCCGATCC
>JAWWDW010000195.1:0-4540 GCA_033719735.1 Robiginitalea sp.
GTGCTGGCGGTAGTAGTCCGCTACCGTATCCACCACTTCCCGGGGCGTGATCAGTTTGCTGTTCAGGGCAAAGGACAGGCGGGAGTGGAACAGGAATTTTTGCTCCGTATGCAGGGCATCCTGAAAATCCCCGAAATGCGGGAGCAGGTCCTTGCAAAAAACCTCCAAAAGCTCCCGCGCCTCTGCCGTGGTCAGGGTCCAGTTGAAGTGTTCCGGATCTATGTTCCCGAGGGTCTGGATACCCGCCTCCCGGATTTCAGAGAGGAGTTCGGAAACATTGTGGTCCAAACGGTGCAGGGGCGGCACGGCAGGAGATCCTTTCCATGTTTTCCGGTTTTGGTCATCGTAGTTCCAGTCCCCTCCCAGGGGCTGTCCACCCTCCATCAGGACCCCGTGTTTTTTTCGCATCATCCGGTAGAAGGACTCCATGAGCAATTGCTTTTTCCCCCTGAAGAATTCCGAAAGCTCCTTCCGGTCGGTGTAAAAATGCTCTGAATCACATGCCTTTGAAGGGATTTCCAGATCGCTGCAGAGTTGCCTCAGCTGCACATCGAGGCGGTATTCGTCCGGCCACTGGTATTCAAAGCTTCGGATGTCCTCTTCCCGGATCAGTTTATGGATAAGGGCGGGAAGCTGCTGGGGGTTGTCCGGGTCATTGATTCGGAAATACCGGACCTGGTGCCCCTTTTTCTCCAGGCTGTCAGCAAACTTCCGCATGGAGGCAAAAAAGGCCACAACCTTCTGGATGTGGTGGGTGACGTAATCGGTTTCCTGCCGCATCTCCGCCATCAGATACATCACATCCTCCCTTGGTGTATGAAACCAACTGTGGCCTTCGTGCAGCTGGTCTCCCAAAATAAGCCTGAGTGTTTTCACAATACCATCGGTTTTAAAACAGGGTGGGTTGCAGCCAGAGGCGCCGGTAGCTGCCTTTCGGGTCGTAGCGTTCTGCCTGAAGGGAAGGGTTGAACTTGCGGTCCCTGGGGTCATTGCCAACCCCGCTGTTGTACATCCAGTTCCCCCAGTTGCTGTGAACGTCGTAGTCGAGCAGCATACTTTCAAACCAGGCCGCCCCGGCCCGCCAGTCCTGTTCGAGGGTTTTGGCCCAGTAGCTGGCCACGTTCTGCCGCCCCCGATTGCTCATCCACCCCGTATGCAGGAGTTCCCGCATATTCGCATTGACAAAGTCGTTGTCGGTTTCCCCGTGGATCCAGCGTTGCAGGGCTTCCTTAGAATGCCCCCAGGCGTATTTTTCGCCCCGGATCCCCTCCAGGTGAAAGATGCAGTCCCCGTGTTTCAGGGAGATGTATTTGAAATAGTCCCTCCAGATCAGTTCAAAGATCAGCCAGTAGGTGTCCTGGTTTCGGACGACCTCCCGCTCGTACTTTCGGACCTGGTGGTACACCTGCCTGGCGGAAAGGGAGCCGTTGGCAAGCCAGGGGGAAAACTTTGAACTGTAGTCGGTACCCAGCAGGCCGTTGCGGGTTTTTTTATAGAAACTCAGCCGTTTGTCTTCCCAGAAATAGGAATGCAGTCGTTCCCAGGCGGACGTGCCCCCGCCACGAAAGGGAAAGGCTGAATGTGGGTGGGTCTGAAAGGATTCCAGCCCCAGGGATTCCAAATCCGGTATTTCAGCTTCCGGTTCTATCCAATGGGCATCGGGGCGCTTTTCAGGAGGGGGGAGGCATTCCCGTACGCGGGCCTGCTTTTCACAGTCCTTCCGGAACCTGGTAAAGACCTCAGGGATCCGCTGGAATTCTTCATAGGGAATGTCTTGCGGGTGGAAGAGAAACTGGTCGTAGTGTTCCTGAAAGCGCACCGCATCGGGTAGTTGGGCCCGGACGGCGTCACGGACCCGGGTTTCATCCCGGGTCCATTCCCGCTGGGCGTGGATTTCCGAGACTCCGAATCGGGAGACCAATTCCGGGAGGACTTCCTCCGGGGGCCGGTGATAGATAAAAAGCGGGATGTTCAACCCTCGCAGCCGCTCCGAAAGATCCTGCAATGTCTCCCTCAGGAACTGCGCCCTGAATTTTCCCGTACGCGGGAACCCATGGGGGTCGCGCTCAAACAGTCGGGGGTCAAAACAATAGACGGCCAGGACCCGGTCTGCTTCACAGGCCTTAAGGAGCGAATCATTGTCGGTTTCGCGCAGGTCGTTGCGAAACCAGTGGAGGGCCGTGGTCATCATTCCGTAGTTGTTTTTTCGGTGGCAATCGTCCTGCTTTTACGGTGCGCGCGGCATCCCTTGCTGCAATACACCACTGATTCCCAATTGCGTTTCCACTTCTTTCGCCAGGAGAAGGGCCTTTGGCAAACAGGGCAGATTTTTTGAGGTAAATGCGGTTTTTGATACATGTGTTTAACAAAAATAACCAAAGAATAAACAAAACATGTTAGAATTTCCCTAAAACCACCCCAGGGGCCCCGCCGTTCCCGGGAGCTTCAATTTTAGTATCTTTAGGGCTTTATCACTTCGTCATATATGAAGCAAAGCCCGAAAAACATTGCCATTGTAGGGTCCGGCCTGGTCGGGGCACTCCTGGCAATCTACCTTCGAAAGGCCGGTCATAAGATCACTGTTTTTGACCGCAGGCCGGATATCAGGACGGTCGAATTTTCGGGTCGGTCCATCAACCTGGCCATGAGCGACCGCGGCTGGAAGGCCCTGGAAGGTGCCGGGATTGAAGCGGAGGTCCGCAAGCTCGCCATCCCGCTCTACAAAAGGGCCATGCATGTGGTTGGCAAACCCCTTTATTACCAGCATTATGGAAGGGAGGGAGAAGCCATCTGGTCCATATCGAGGGGGGTCCTCAACCGGAAGATGATCGATCTGGCAGAAGCGGCCGGGGCTGATTTCCGCTTTGAAGAAAAGGTATGGGATGTGGATTTGCCGTCCGCACAGCTGTTTACAGGGGAAACGGAGAAAGGTGCCTGGAAGGCCTATCAGTTTGACCACATTTTCGGATGCGACGGGGCATTCTCCCGGATACGCCACAAAATGCAGCGGCGCAGTCGCTTCGATTATTCCCAGGACTTCATAGACGTGGGGTATAAGGAACTCACCATTCCACCCAACCCGGACGGGACCCACAAACTGGACAAGCACGCCTTCCACATCTGGCCGAGGGGAGGGTTTATGTTCATCGCCATGCCAAACCTGGACGGCAGTTTTACCTGTACCCTTTTCATGCCCTTCGAGGGGGCGGTTTCCTTTGAAAAGCTCACCACGGAAGAAGCCACGCGCCGGTTTTTTACGACACATTTTCCCAGTGTGATGCCCGATATTGACAACCTCTGCGGGGATTTTTTCCGGAATCCGACCAGTGCCCTTGTGACCATCAAGTGCTATCCCTGGACCTATTGGGACAAAGTGGCCCTGGTGGGGGATTCTGCCCATGCCGTGGTCCCGTTTTTCGGTCAGGGCATGAATGCCGGGTTTGAGGACATCAGCGTACTCAACTCCCTGATGGAGGTGCATGGGGATGACTGGGAAGCCATTTTCACCAACTACCAGGAAGCGCGCAAACCCAATGCGGACGCCATTGCCGAACTCAGTTACCGGAACTTTGTGGAGATGAGTACCAAAACGGCCGATCCGAAATTTTTGCTCCAGAAGAAGATCGAACGCCATTTTTCGGAGCGATACCCCGATAAGTGGGTCCCTGCCTACTCGAGGGTCACCTTTTCCGACCGGCCCTATGAGGAAGCCCTCAAGATCGGGGACCGACAGGAAGCCATCATGAAGGAAGTGATGAAAATGCCCGACCTTGAGAACCACTGGGATCGGCCAGAAGTCACCGAGCGAATCCTCGAACTACTGCAGGAACCTGGGGCGGCATAAAAAATCCCGGCCACAGGGACCGGGATCGTATTCATTCAATAAGAAGCCCTCGCTATTTCAGGCTGTCGAAAATCTCCTGCATTTTTTCCTGCTCCTCATCGGCCAGGGCTGGATCTACCAGGATCCGGCCGCTGTGTTCATCGGAAATGATCTTTTTACGGGTCGCAATTTCCACCTGTACCTGAGGTGGGATGGTGAAAAAGGAACCTCCGGAGGCACCCCTTTCAATGGGTACTACGGCCAACCCGTTCTTAACCCGGTTGCGGATCCGCTTGTAGGCGCTCAGCAGCCGGTCTTCGATGATTTTTTCGTACTCCTCTGATTTCTTGACCAGGGCTTTCTCCTCTTTTTCGGTTTCGGCCAGGATGGCATCCAATTCCCCTTTTTTGTGCTTCAGGTGGGTTTCACGCTCAGAGAGCTGTTCCTTGGTGGAGGTGATCAGCTCTTTTTTCTGCTCGATCTGTGCCTTGAATTCCTTGATGTGTTTCTCGGCCAGTTGGATTTCCAGTTCCTGGTACTCCACCTCCTTGGCCAGGGAGTTGAATTCCCGGCTGTTGCGAACGTTCTTTTGTTGTTCGCTGTATTTCTTGATCAGGGATTTTGCCTCCTCGATCATATTCTTCTTGGCCGTGATCTCGTAGTTTACGGTTTCCACATCGGTCTTCAGCTTGTCGATGCGGGTTTTAAGACCCTGAA
>JAWWDW010000196.1:0-4535 GCA_033719735.1 Robiginitalea sp.
CGAATATCCCGGGCATCTACGCCATCGGGGATGTGAATACCTATCCCGGAAAGCTGAAGCTGATCCTGTGTGGGTTCCACGAGGCAACCCTCATGTGTCAGAGTGCCTATCAGCGGATCCATCCGGGCAAGAAGTATGTGATGAAGTACACCACTGTGGGCGGGGTCCACGGATTCGACGGAAGCAAAAAAGAAGCCCCCAAGGCGGTGGTAAAGGCGATTGAATAGCCGCGTTCCCTAACGCCCCTTAACCAGAGAGGGAAGCATCGTAGTTTTACAGGTCCCCGATATTGTGTAATTTTGCACTTCAAACAGCCAAAACCGCTTATTTAATCTGCAAATGAGCGATATACTTATTAGGATTAAAGATCGTGAAGGTCGGTTGCACGAGGTGGACGCCTCCACAGATATGAACCTGAACCTGATGGAGGTGGTTCGTTCCTACGAACTGGCGCCCGAGGGAACCCTGGGGATTTGTGGCGGAATGGCCATGTGTGCCTCCTGCCAGTGCTATATCCATTCAGACCATGAACTCCCGGAAAAATCCGAGGATGAGGAGGCCATGCTTTCAGAGGCTTTTTTCGTCAGGGACCAGAGCCGGCTGGGTTGCCAAATCTGGATCACAGAAGAACTAAATGGCCTGGAGGTGGAACTGGCACCGGAGGAAGCCTGAGCATTCCCCCGGATCTTTTGGCCAGTCCTATAATACTTATGCCAGCGCCAGGGACTCCTTCATCTTCGGAGAGCCAGCTCAGGCGATGATTTTCTCCCTCCTCAGGAAAGTGTCCAGGCTGTCGGCAATATCAAAGCACCTGCTGAATTTGGAGGATTTGTTCCCAAACCTGGATTCATCTTTGTGGGCATTGCACTCAAACCCCGAGAGATGTACTTCCTCGAAATGACCGTTGATGGCTTTGCACTGTTCGTAGAGGTTGGCAATGGATTCACCCTCCTTGGGAATTACCGAATTCAGCATCAGGAACCCCTTTAGATAACTCTCAATCGCAGCGTGTGAATTGCTGCACACCAGGGAGGTAACTACATCCTCTTCGGGCCTGCACAATTCGTTATTGGCTTCCCTCAGTTTTTGTAAACCGTCATTAAAAAATTCAGCAGCTTTTTCTTTCATGCGTGACAAATATTTGTGTTCAACCGTGCGGACACCTGCCCGCGGCCCTGCCGGGCAGTCTTACTCCCGGCCTACATGTCCCTGAACAGTTCCAAACGCTCCCAACGGGTATCGACCTCTTCCTGTGCCTGTTTCAGCAGGGCTTCGCCCAATTCGGCATTTTCCTTGGCCACCCGCTTAAACCGGGTTTCATTGTACATGAAGTCATCGATGGGCGCGGAAGGCTGTTTTGAATCCAGTTTGAATTTCTTTCCCTTCGGTTTGGAAGGATCGAATCTGAACAGCGGCCAGTACCCGGTTTCAACAGCTTTCTCCTGTTGCAGGGCCCCGTCTTTCAGGTCATACCCGTGTTCCCCGCAGTGCGAATAGGCCACGATCAGGGAAGGCCCGGGATAGGCAGCGGCCTCTTCAATGGCCCTGAGCGTTTGTATGTCCTTGGCTCCCATGGCTACCTGGGCCACATAGACATTTTCGTAGGATATCGCCTGCAGTGCCAGGCTCTGTTTCCCGGTCCGTTGTCCGGACACAGAGAATTTTGCGCTGGCGCCCAATGGGGTGGCTTTGGAGGTCTGCCCGCCGGTGTTGGAATACACCTCGGTATCCAGGACCATCACATTGATGTCTTCCCCGGAGGCCAGAACGTGGTCCAGCCCACCGTATCCGATATCATAGGCCCATCCATCCCCTCCGACGATCCAAACCGCCTTTTTGCGGAGGTACTCCGTCAACCGGCCCAACTTTTTGGCTTCCGGGCTATCCATGGATTCCAGGACCTTGTTGAGCCTATCGAGGTCCTCAAATTTTTGGCTCCGCTCCAGCTCTGTGCTTTCGGGGTTGTTCAGGATGGACTCGGCCAGTTCAGCCCCCACTTCGGATTTCAGGGAGGTGAGCAAATCCGCGGCGATCTCCTGCTTTTTGCTCAGGGCGAGTTTCATTCCGAAACCAAACTCCGCATTGTCCTCGAAGAGTGAGTTGGCCCAGGCCGGACCCCTGCCTTCTTTGTTCGCTTTATACGGGGTTGTCGGCAGGTTGCCTCCATAGATGGAGGAGCAACCGGTGGCATTCGCGATCATGATGCTGTCCCCGTAGAGCTGGGTCAGCATTTTGATGTAGGGTGTTTCCCCACAACCGGAACAGGCTCCTGAGAATTCAAACAGGGGTTCCAGGAACTGGGATCCCTTCACATTGGTAATTTGCAGTGCCGTCCGGTCGTAGTCCGGCAGTTCGATGAAGAAGTCCCAGTTTTTATCCTGTTCGGTGTCCACATCGAGCTTCCGCCTCATGTTAATGGATTTGAAATTCTCCACCTCCTTGCTCTCAGCAGGACAAACGGCCACGCAGAGGTCGCAACCCGTACAATCCTCCGGAGAGACCTGCAGTACATAGGACTCGGTTTCCTTGTTAAAGGGCCTTCCTTTGGCCGGTACGGCTTTCAGGGTGGGGGGTGCATCTTCGAGCATTTCATTGGGGACTACCTTGGCCCGGATGGCAGCGTGCGGGCAAATGGCCACACATTTGTTACATTGGGTACACAGGTTTTCATCGTCCCAGATCGGGATGAAATCCGCAATGCCGCGTTTCTCGTACTGGGTGGTGCCGGTCGGGAACGTACCGTCCACGGGGAAGGCACTTACAGGAAGGTCATCGCCCCGGCCCGCCAGGATTTTGCCCAGTACCTCTTTGACAAAAGGATCCTGGGTTCCCGTCATCATCGGTTTGAGTTCCCTGTCATTGGTGATCGTATCCGGGTAATCCACCTTCTGGAGATTCTCCAGGGAGGCATCCACCGCGTCGAAGTTCATTTGTACGATCTTATCACCCTTGTGGGAGTACGATTTCACGATGGCATTTTTGATCCTCTCAATGGCTTCCTCTTTCGGCAGGATTCCCGAAATGGCGAAGAAACACGTTTGGAGTACGGTATTGGTCCGTTTACCCAGTTTGGCCTCCTGGGCCACGCGGGTGGCATCCACCACATAGAAGTTCAATTCTTTTTCTATAATGTCCTCCTGCATTTTCCGCGGCAGTTCATCCCAGATTTCCGTATTGGAATAGGGGGCGTTCAACAGAAAAGTCCCTCCTTTTTTGATATTCTTGAGGAGGTCAAACTTTTCAATGAAATTGAACTGGTGACAGGCGATGAAGTCCGCCTTGTGGATCAGGTAGGAAGAGTAGATGGGCTTGGGCCCGAATCGCAGGTGGGATACGGTTTGCACTCCCGCCTTTTTGGAATCGTACACAAAATACCCCTGCACATAATTGTCCGTGGTTTCCCCGATGATCTTGATGGAGTTCTTGTTCGCTCCCACGGTACCGTCTGATCCGAGGCCATAGAACATGCAGTTGAAGGTGGTTTTGATGGTTTGCAACCGCTCTCCCACCTCCAGGCTCTTGTGGGAAACATCGTCGTTGATGCCCACGGTAAAGTGATTGATGGGTTCCGGTTTATCCAGTTCGTCAAATACCGCCTTGACCATGGCCGGGTCAAATTCCTTGCTCGAAAGGCCGTAACGCCCGCCCAGGATCTCCGGCATTTCCCGTTCACTTTCCATAAAGGCCGTAACCACGTCCAGATAGAGGGGTTCCCCCGTGCTTCCGGGTTCTTTGGTCCGGTCCAGGACCGCTACTTTCTTAACGGTTTCGGGCAGGGAATCGATGAAATGTGCAATGGAGAACGGCCGGAACAGGCGTACGATTACCGCCCCGACTTTTTCCCCGTTTTTGACCATGGTATCCACGGCTTCGATCACCGGACCCTGTCCGGAGCCCATGATGACGACAACCTTTTCGGCCTCGGGATGTCCTATATAATAGAACAGGCTGTACCGGCGGCCTGTATGTTCATAAAACTCATTCATGGTTTCCTGGACGATACCGGGAACCTTGTCGTAGTAGGTGTTTGCAGCCTCCCTGGCCTGGAAGAACACATCCGGGTTCTGCGAGGTTCCGCGTACTACAGGATGATCCGGATCAAGGGATCGTTTTTTGTGCTCCATGATGGCTTCCTCGGGCATCATGGTCTTGATGATATCGTCCGGGATCGCATCGATTTTTGAGATTTCATGGGAAGTCCGGAACCCGTCGAACACATTCAGGAAGGGCACCCTGGACTTGAGGGTGGCCACCTGGGCTATCAGGGCGAAGTCCATGGCTTCCTGCACGGAGCCCCCGAACAGCATGGAGAAACCTGTCTGCCTGGCTGCCATCACATCTGAGTGGTCCCCGAAAATGGAAAGGGCATGGGTAGCAACCGTCCTGGCAGCAATGTGAATAACGCCGGGCAGCAATTCCCCGGCGATCTTGTACATGTTTGGGATCATCAACAGCAATCCCTGGGAAGCTGTAAAGGTGGTTGTAAGAGCGCCCCCCTGCAGGGATCCGTGAACAGCTCCAGCGGCACCCCCCTC
>JAWWDW010000197.1:0-4533 GCA_033719735.1 Robiginitalea sp.
CACAAACTGGACGGCAATTTTAACTGGTACTACGGCGCGGGTGGCGGCCTGGGCAATGTTGACTTTGACGAGGACTACATTGTGGATGATGACGGGGGGCTTTTCATCTTCGCTGCGGGGAACCTGGGGATTGAATACAATTTTGACATCCCGCTGCTCCTGTCCCTGGATTTCAGGCCAGAGCTCGGACTGTTCGGCTATGACGGGTTTTCGGATAATTTTGATTTCGATGTGGCCCTCGGGATCCGCTATCAGTTTTAGGCCTGGAATCACACCACAAGACCTGCATAAAAGCATTTGTTAAGGGCTTTTTTTATTCAGCCCCGGCTTCCTACCTTTGTCGCCTAATTACAGAACACCATACCTATGAAGCATATTTTCGGGCTGATTGCCGTACTATTTCTGATAACCTCCTGCCAGGAAACCAAAGAGGGAGGATTTGTGGTTTCCGGTACCCTGGAAGGGGATTTGGCAGCGACCACCAAGGCATACCTGCGTAAAAGCGATGCGAACCTGCAACCCGCAGAGACCGACAGTACCCTGATAGAAAACGGAAGTTTCCAGTTCTCCGGTGAGATCACGGAGCCCCGGCTCTATTACCTTTTTGTTGAGGGTGCCCAGGGAGCCATCCCCCTGATCCTGGAATCCGGAGAGGTAGAAATCAAGGCGCATGTAGACAGCCTGAATGCTGCCTACGTCGGGGGAACCCCCCAAAATGAAACCTACCGGGATTTTCTGGAAGGTTCCAGGGAACTGGCCCGGCGCGGGAGTTCCATTAACAATGAGATGCGGGCAGCCATGGCGTCCCAGGACACGGCCAATATGAGTTCCCTCCGGGATGAATATTTTGAACTGCAGGAAGCAGGGATGAAGTACGAAAAGACCTTTGTGGCGGAACATCCGGATGCGGTGATCTCCGTACTGGTACTCAACCGGATGGTCCAAACGCAAACTGTTCCCCAGGCAGAGATCGAAGAACTCTTTTCAGGCCTTTCCGAGCGGATGCAGACGACGGAGGTGGGTGCCGGAATCCGCGAAAGCCTGGATGCCCTGAAGCGAACGGCCATTGGATCGCAGGCGCCTGACTTCAGCGCTCCAACCCCTTCGGGAGAAACCCTATCCCTCAACGAGGTGCTGGGCAAGGTGACCCTGATCGATTTCTGGGCAGCCTGGTGTCGTCCCTGCAGGGCAGAAAACCCCAACATTGTAAGGGTCTATCAAAAATATAAGGACAAGGGCCTGAGCATCCTCGGGGTGTCCCTGGACCGAACGGAAGCCGACTGGAAGAAAGCCATAGAAGAGGATGGGCTCCAGTGGCACCATGTATCCAGGCTCGAGTACTTTGGGGAAATCGCAGACCTCTATAACGTAACCGGAATCCCCGCCAGTTTCATCCTGGATGAGAACGGGGTTATCATCGCCAAGAACCTCAGGGGGCCGGCCCTGGAAGCCAAAATTGCGGAACTGCTGCCCTGATTCCTGAAAGATCGATTTAAAAAAGGCTTCCTCCGGGAAGCCTTTTTTCATTAGAACTTTCCACGTACGTCGCGGAAGGTGCCTTTTACAGTTGCTTCCCCCTCGTATTTCACCGTGCCGAAAACATTGATTTCAGAGTCGGTTCCAAGGAATTCCAGGGTGGCCCCTTCCATAAGGATCACATCCCCATAGATGGTCACGTCCCCTTCAATCTGGAGCAGGCCGTTCTCCCCTACCTTGATGTTCCTCCGGCTCCAGTTTCGGCCCACAGCCATCGATCCAAAGAGCTGGAAGGTCGCGCCGGTCTTTACATCCACGTGGTTGACCACGGTCCAGGAACCGCAGAGCATCAGGGACCCCATGATATTGATGTTGTTGAACCGCTTTTCCCCCCGGAAAGCCAGGCGTTCCCCCTCCTGTACATTCAGTTTAGAGGAGCCGTTATAGATGGGCAGGTCTGCACATAACCCCCCAAGGCTTTCGGAAGGGCGGTTGAGTTTAATGATCTGCAGTCCGCTCAGGCCGGAAGCTGCGAACGCATAGTCCCCTCGGGATACTACATAGTTAATGGATCCTTCCAGTTCGATAATACCGACGGTCCGGGCCTGGCCTCCCTCCTTCTCGGCCAGGGAAAGGCCAGCGCCCCCGTTTGCCATAAAGAGGATGTTTTCATTGGCCGTTACGGCGTTTGTGACCACGTCACCGCTTGCAACCCCCTCCGGATGTACCGGGATGGACAGGTACTGTGAAACGCTTCCGCCCGCAACCGGATACATGCCGGCGCCTTTGGCTGCCTCGGCCACGACCATGTGTGCATCCCATACCTCCATGGTTTTCTTGGTAGCTTCGCCCATATTGGTGCTGATAGGGATGAGACCGGTTTCTCCAAAAGCAGCATCGAGCAGCCTTACCCCTGCCCCGGCGTCCAGGGCGGCTATGCCCCCTCCGGTGGCTTCAAGTGCCCTTGCATCCGCCATATAGGTTTCCGAAAGGATCGCCAGGTCCGCTTTGTCATATGCCGTTATACTGCCCTCCTTTCCGCTGCTCACCAGGATCCGGTCTGCCTCCACCATCACATCGGTTGCATTGTATCCCTGTTGAAACCCGTACAGGATCCCCTCTGTGCTCAGGGATCCTCCCCAGGCGGGAATCCGTGCCACAAACGAGTTTGAAGTGGCCCGCACCGAGGTCTCGGAGTCTACACCGCCCACCGCATAGACAAAACCATTGTCGTATTCCAGGGCATTGATGTCTGCATTGAGGTAAAACAGCCGTGAAGTCACCCTGGGATTATGGGGGTCTGAAACATCTACGACATCGATCGCCCCGTAAAAGGCATCCCCAACCGTATTGTAGCCCACATAGGCGTAATCCCCGACCACATCCACATGGGAAGCTGTAAGCCGGTCCCCGCTTTGGTACGATGGCGGATCAACGCTTGCAATGAGGGTCAGCGGGTAATCTCCTGCCTGGTCGGGGAGCTTACCGGAAATACTGCTGGCTTCCTCGTAAATCTCCAGCACTCCCGCCCCAGTGAAGTTTACAGAGGTAAGAAGGTTGTTCCCGTTTTCCAGGATCACGTCTTCCTGCAGGCTGTCCTGGTAGACCGTGGTTTCATCGCTGCATCCGAAGAGCACCATCAGAAGTACCGGCAGTAATGCCTTGTGGTATCGTTTCATAAAAGGACCGATTATCGGATTAAGGTATCCCTTTAACGATACAAAGCCGGATTTGTTGTAGTTCAGTAAGGATATTCGGGAGAGGGCTTTAGAAGTCGGAAAGGTTCCTACCCCCGGGGGTATGCGACTATAGCTTCCCCATTTTTTCCAGGATAAACAACAGTACGATTGGCAGGGCCAGCAGCAAAACCATTATCGTATGGGTGGTAATGATGGAGGGCATAAAGAGCAGGGTGGTCAGGTACCCGCCTACTGCGCCTCCGAAGTGGGCGGTATGCCCAATATTGCCCAGCCGTTTCTTCATGCCGTAAATCGAATAAAGCAAATACGCAATCCCCAGGATGTAGGCGGGCAATGGGATGGGGATGAACATCAGGGCCAGGCGCATATCCGGTTGCAGGAGGATGGCCGCATACAGGATGCCGGTCACCGCCCCACTGGCACCCACCGCGCTGTAATAAAGCTCTTTGCGATGGAAGGACAGGGCCAATAGGCTGCCGGCCACAAGGCTGATCAGGTAAATGATCAGGAACTTTCCGGGGCCAAACCAGCGGATGACTACATCGGCAAAAAAATACAGGGTAAACATGTTTAGGAGCAAATGTGCCCCGTCGACATGGAGGAAACCGGAGGTGAGCATTCGGTCTTTCTGCCCGCCCAGGATGGCCCCGATATTGAATTTGTAGCGTTCGAAGAAGGAGTAGTCCTTAAATCCCTTCAGAGAGACCAGGATATTGGCCGCAATTACGGCGATGGTGGCGATGTGTAAATTCATGCTGGGCGCCTTGAACAGGGCCAAATATAGCTATATTTGCCAAGAATTCCGGCCATGCAAAGACTCTCATTCCTTCTGGCTTATCCGTTTTTGTGGATCGTCTCCAGGCTGCCATTCCCGATACTCTACCTGCTATCTGACGGTGTATTCTTCCTGGTTTACAGGGTGATACGATACCGGCGAAAGGTCGTGCAGGAAAACCTGCAGCTCGTCTTTCCGGAAAAGTCCGAAAAGGAGCTTCAGGACATCGAGAAAAAATTTTACAGCCACCTCTGTGACATGTTCCTCGAAATGGTAAAGACCATGGGGATCAGCCCGGAGGAACTGGACCGGAGGTTTACCTTTACCAACCTCGAAGTCGTGCGGGCCCTTGAGGAAGAGGGCAAAAGTGTGATGCTTATGTTTCCCCACTATGCGAGCTGGGAATGGGTCATAAGTCTGGACCCGCATGTCAGGGGAAAGGGGGTCGCCATTTACCAGCCCATCAACAACAAATACTTCGACAGGTGGGTACGCAAAGTGCGGGAAAAGCTCGGTACCACACTGATCACCACACGTGAAACCAGGGACGTGATCAGGCGGAATAAAAAAGAAGGCAACCTG
>JAWWDW010000198.1:0-4511 GCA_033719735.1 Robiginitalea sp.
ATGCCCCATGACCGGACGCTTAGACTTGTCACGATCACCACCACACCCCACTACGGTGATGACGTTCTCATTTCCAGTCCTCAATGCATTGATTGTACTCAACACATTTTTAATAGCGTCCGGCGTATGGGCATAATCAACTATAGCTGTTATGCGATTTTTTGAGACGTAATACTGAAACCTCCCATCCACGGTTTTCAGGGCACTTACCCCCTGCAGGATTTCCAGGGATTCCAGGCCCAGCAGGGAGGCGGTGGCATAGATCGCCAGGAGGTTATAGGCGTTAAATTCCCCGATCAGCTCCGTCCACACTTCCTGTTCATCGATCTTCAGGAGTTGACCATCGAGTTGTTGTTCGAGGATTTGGGCCCGGAAATCCGCATAGGATTTCAACGCATAGGTATGCTTGCTGGCCCGTGTATTTTGTATCATAAACAGCCCATTCCGGTCATCGGCATTGGTCAGCGCAAAAGCCGATTTGGGAAGGCCGTCAAAAAGCTTTTTCTTGGTGTTGCGGTACTCCTCAAAGGTCTTGTGGTAGTCCAGGTGGTCGTGTGAGAGGTTGGTAAAGACGGCTCCCCTGAAATGCAGTCCTTCGGACCTCCCCTGGGCAATGCCATGGGAACTCACTTCCATAAAGCAGTATTCCACGCCTGCATCATTCATGAGCGCCAGGTGCTTGTTGATGGTCAGGGCATCGGGCGTCGTCAGGCGGGTTTCGTACTCGGTTTCATCCACAAGGATCCGGATGGTACTAAGCAGCCCTACTTTATATCCGGCGGACTTAAACAACTGATACAACAGGCTGGAGACCGTCGTCTTACCATTGGTACCGGTGACCCCTACCAGGTTCAGGTTCCTGGACGGGTTTCCATAGTAATTGGCAGCCATCACGGCCAGGGCTTTCTGGCTGTCTTCCACCTCCACATAGGTCACCCCATCCCTGAGGCTTTTCGGAAGGGCCTCGCAAATCACTGCTGCCCCACCCTGATCGATCGCCTTTTCGATAAAACGGTGACCATCTGCCTGGGTGCCGCGGATCGCGATAAAAACACTATGGTCGCTTACCTTTCTGGAATCGAAGCACAGGTCAGTAACCTCAATGGCCGTGGAGCCACTGACCGCTTTCAGGGATACCCCGAACAACAAGTCCTTGAGCTGCTTCATGAGAGTTCCAGAATTATTTTCTTCACTTCTTTCAGGTCCGTTCCCTTGGAAACCGATTGTTTCTTCACCTTGCCGTTCCCGCGCACCTCTACCTCCAGCCCAAGGTTTTCCAGGAGCGAAACGGCATCCATCCCGCTCATGCCCTCTAAATCAGGCAGTTTGTCGAGGTTTGTCCGGGACATGGTGAAATAGGACTCATACGCCTCATCCAGGTGTTTGGTCCCTACCTCAAGGGCGGCGATTCTGGATTCCAGGGGTTTGTTCGAAATGATCTTGCGCGCTACGGATTTGAAGACCGGCCCCGCCACATCGGCCCCGTAATACCCCACACTCTTATCCGGTTCGTGGATTACCACGATGCAGGAATACTGCGGGTCCTCCGCGGGGAAGTACCCGGCAAACGTGGAGATGTACCCGAGTTTTTCAGGATCCCTGGAAGCGTAATTTTTCTGGGCCGTCCCTGTTTTTCCGGCCAGGGACAGGTAAGGCGAATGCAGTCTGTGGCCCGTTCCGTGCGCTTCAGTCACCACATTGCGAAGCAACTGCTGTACTTTCCCGACAGTTTCGGGAGAACAAATGGCAGGGTTGAGCACTTCCTTGTCAAAGCGCTGTACCGTCCGGTTCCATTCACGGACCTCTTCGATCAACCGGGGACGCAACAACTCCCCGTCATTGGCAATGGCATTATAAAACGCGAGGGTCTGCAAAGGCGTGAGGGAAACCTCATAGCCGTGGGACATCCATGCCAGGGAAATCCCGGACCAACCTTTATCTCCGGGGCTTCGCAACACAGGTTTGCCCTCTCCCTTGATCGGCATGCCGAGTTCCTGGTGGAGGTTCATGCGCTGAAGGCGGTTTACGAAGTCTTCCGGGCGATCCTTGTAGTTTTCGTGGATGATCTTTGCAAAAGCCGTGTTGGAAGAGACTTCAAACGCCTTTGCTACACTGATCTTCCCATAGCCCCCAAGGCGGGAATCCCGCACCACCCGGTCATAGATCCTCCAGTATCCCGACTCCGTATCCACCACGGTACTGGTATCGACCACTCCGTCTTCAAGCGCCGCCACCAGGGACATGAGTTTGAAGGTGGAGCCGGGCTCGTGTGATTCCCCAATGGCGTAGTTCAGCCGTTCGTAGTAGGTGCCTTCATCCGTCCGGCCGAGGTTGCTGATGGCCTTGATCTCCCCGGTTCGGGTTTCCATGACGATGACCGTGCCGTGTTCGGCCTTGTAATGTTCAAGTTGGCGCAGAAGGGCATGGTGGGCGATGTCCTGTATGTTGATGTCGATCGTGGAGATCACGTCATAGCCATCCTGGGGCTCGATGATGTTGTCCAGCCCGATGGGTTTCCACTGCCCCTTGGCGATCTTTTGTTTCAAGCGTTTCCCTTCGATCCCCCTGAGGTACCGGCCAAAAGCCCCTTCCAGTCCAACACGGGTAGCATACCCGTTCTCGTCATACCGCTCATATCCGACACTGCGTTCTGCAATCTTCCCCAGGGGATGCTCCCTGACGGTTTTCTGCTCCACGATCATCCCGCCCTTGTAAGGGCCTTTTGCAAAGAGGGGAAATTCCTTCACGGCCATGTACTGGGAATAATCCAGGTTGCGGGCAACAAGGGCATAGCGGTTCCTCGAGGCGCGGGCCTTTCGCAGTTTGTTTTCATAATAGGATGCCGGCCGGCCCAACAATCGTCCCAATTCCCGGGAAAGCGGCCCCACCCCGGCCTCAAAATCGGTATCCGAAACCGTCACGGCGTCAAAGCGGATGGTGTATTTGGAAACCGATGTGGCCAACAGGCTCCCATCGTCTGAATAGAGGTTTCCGCGGTTCGGTTCGATGGTGAACATCTTCTCGGTTCGCTGCATGGCCAGCTCCCTGTATTTATCCCCATCCACGGTTTGGATGTTTACCAGTTTGAACATCACCGCGATGGCAAACAGGAACATTCCCCCCGAGACGAGGTAAAGGCGGATCAATATGTGTTTGGGGGTGCCTGACACTAGTTTTCTTCAGTTTTTGAAACGATTATTTTTACGGGCGGGGTCTCGGCCGGCAGCAAGCCGGCTTCACTGACAGATTCCCGAATGGTGGATTCTAGTTTGAGGCGCTGGGCTTTGGAGCGGACCTCGACGAATTCGCTCCGGAGTTGTTTCACCTCCTCATTGAGGGCAGCGATCTCGTGTACTTTCCGGTCGGCTGAATGGGAACTGGCGATCATGACGGTCGCCAGGAGTGAGGCAAAAATGATAAACAACCAGTTCTTGGGAGCATGCCCGCTCACCAAAAAGGTTCCTTTCAACAGTGCCACAATTCCTTTCTTCATACCTTTATGTATTCCTTTTTACTATTTCAATCCGTTCGGCCACCCGGAGTTTGGCACTGCGCGCCCTCGGGTTGGTAGCTATCTCCTTCGTTGATGGTACTACGAGCTTTCCCACGCTTTTGAACGGTTTTAGTGGGTTGCCGTAAAAATCCTTCTCGACCTCGCCTTCAAATTTCCCGCTTCTGATAAAGCGTTTCACCAGCCGGTCTTCCAGGGAATGGTAACTGATCAGGCTGAGGCGGCCGCCGATCCTGACCAGGTCTTCGGATTGGAGCAGCAATTCCTTAAGGGCCTCCAACTCCTGATTGACCTCCATTCGAATGGCCTGATAGGCCTGGGCCAGCCCTTTGTTCTCTTTACCTCGTTGCAGGAAAGGGCGCAGCACCTCGTTTAATTCCCCCGTGGTTTCGATGGGCCTTTGGTCCCTGGCCTCCACAATGGCCCGGGAGATCGCCCCGGCCCGCTTGAGTTCGCCGTATTGCGACAAAACCTCCCTGAGGCGCTCGAAGGGATAGGAGTTTACCACCTCCCGGGCAGTTAGGGATCCGTTTTGGTCCATGCGCATGTCGAGGACCGCATCCTGACGGGTGGAAAACCCACGCTCCGCCCGGTCAAACTGATGGGAGGAAACCCCGAAATCCCCGAGGATTCCATCAACTTTCAGAATGCCATAGAACTTCAAATACTGTTTTACAAACCTGAAATTGGCGCTGATCAGCTCAAACCGCCCATCTTCCGGTTTGTTCGCAAGGGCCTCTGCATCCTGGTCGAAGGCGAACAGCCTCCCTCCAGGGCCCAGTCGCTTCAAGATTTCCTTACTATGCCCCCCTCCTCCGAAGGTGACATCCACGTAAACCCCGTCCTTGCGAATGGCGAGCCCGTCCACGGACTCTTTCAGCAATACCGGGTTATGATACTTCATCCCCGTCATCCCCCATCACCTCTTCAGCGAGATCCGCAAAATCCGCAGCCGTTTCTTCCAGGATCGCCTCATAGGAATCCTTATCCCAGATTTCGA
>JAWWDW010000199.1:0-4489 GCA_033719735.1 Robiginitalea sp.
CCAGTCGCTGCGCTTTGGATGATGCTTTGCGACAAAAGAGATCCCGCCGGGGCGGGATAAATTCGATCAGCCGGTTCCCAGGCGCTGCGCTTTGGATGATGCTTTGCGACAAAAGAGATCCCGCCTGGGCGGGATAAATTCGATCAGCCGGTTCCCAGGCGCTGCGCTTTGGGAACCGGGATCTCATTTACTTACTGAGGTACATCTTGCGCCTGGCATACAGGTCGTAGAATTCATCGTCCTTCAGGCTTTCGATAAACAGGATACTCTCCCCGGTACTTTTCATTTCCGGCCCCAGGTTCTTGTTCACCTTGGGGAATTTGTTAAAACTAAACACCGGTTGCTTGATCGCAAACCCCTCGAGTTGGGGATTGAATTCAAAGTCCTTTAGTTTTTTGTGCCCCAGCATTACCTTGGTGGCATAGTTAACGTAGGGCTCCCCATAGGCCTTGGCGATAAAGGGGACCGTCCTGGAGGCCCTTGGATTGGCCTCGATGATGTAGACCTGGTCATCCTTGATAGCGAACTGGATGTTGATCAGCCCCACTGTATTCAGGGCCAGGGCGATCTTCCGGGTGTGGTCCTTGATCTGCTGCATCACGAACTCCCCGAGGTTAAAGGGGGGAAGGGTGGCGTTGGAGTCTCCCGAGTGGATCCCGCAGGGTTCGATATGCTCCATGATCCCGATGATATACACATCCTCCCCGTCGCAGATGGCGTCTGCCTCTGCTTCGATAGCCCCGTCCAGGTAATGGTCCAGCAGGAGTTTGTTGTTGGGGATCTTCCGGAGCAGGTCCACCACGTGTTCCTCCAGTTCTTCTTTGTTGATCACGATCTTCATCCCCTGTCCTCCAAGGACGTAGGAAGGTCGCACCAGGAGCGGGAATTTGAGCTCATCGGCCAGGGCCAGTGCCTCATCGGCATTTTCGGCCACCCCGAATTGAGGATAGGGAATTTCATTTTCCTTCAGGAGGCGGGAAAAACTGCCCCGGTCTTCTGCCAGGTCCAGTGACTGGAAGCTGGTCCCCATGATGCGTATCCCGTACTTATCGAGTTTTTGTGCCAGCTTCAGCGCAGTCTGCCCACCCAGCTGAACGATGACCCCTTCGGGCTTTTCATGGAGGATGATATCGTAAATGTGCTCCCAGAATACGGGTTCGAAATAGAGTTTGTCGGCAGTGTCAAAATCGGTGGATACGGTCTCGGGGTTGCAGTTGATCATGATGGTTTCATACCCGCACTCGGCCGCAGCCAGCACCCCGTGGACACAACAGTAGTCAAACTCAATCCCCTGTCCGATCCGGTTGGGGCCGGAGCCCAGGACCACGATCTTCTTCCGGTCGGTCACCTGGCTGTCATTGGCCACATAGCGCGTTCCATCCGCGGTTTCTACATCCGCCTCGAAGGTGGAGTAGTAGTACGGGGTCACGGCCCGGAATTCCGCCGCACAGGTATCCACGAGCTTGTAGACCCGGTTGATCCCCAGGGTCATCCGCTTGTCGTGTACCTCACTCTCCCAGCATTCGAGCATGTGGGCGATCTGCCGGTCGGCAAACCCTTTTTGTTTGGCCTCCAGCAGCAGTGCCTTGGGCAATGTCTCCACCGTATACCTGCTGATCTCCTTCTCGAGCTGGTAGAGTTCCTCATACTGCCTGAGGAACCACATGTCTATTTTGGTAATCTCGTGGATCCGGCTGAGCGGGATCCCCAGTTGTATGGCGTCGTAGATGACAAAGACCCGGTCCCAGCTCGGGTAGGTCAGTTTATGGATGATCTGATCGTAGTCGGTATAGCCTTTACCGTCGGCCCCAAGACCATTCCGTTTGATCTCCAGGGATTGGGTGGCCTTGTGGAGGGCTTCCTGGAAGGATCGTCCGATCCCCATAACCTCCCCCACTGCCTTCATAGCCAGTCCCAGGGTCCTGTCGGCCCCTTCGAATTTGTCGAAATTCCAACGGGGAATCTTTACGATCACGTAGTCCAGGGTAGGCTCAAAGAGGGCAGAGGTGGACTGGGTGATCTGGTTTTCAAGTTCATCCAGGTGGTACCCTATCGCCAGCTTGGCAGCTACCTTGGCTATCGGATATCCCGTAGCCTTGGAAGCCAGGGCAGAAGAGCGGGAAACCCTTGGATTTATTTCAATGGCGATTATTTCTTCTTTTTCATCCGGGCTGACGGCAAACTGCACATTGCACCCCCCGGCAAAATCCCCGATGCTCCTCATCATCTTGATAGCCATATCCCGCATCCGCTGAAAGGTGGCATCGGACAAGGTCATGGCCGGGGCCACGGTGATGGAATCCCCGGTGTGGATCCCCATAGGGTCCATATTTTCAATGGTACAGATGATCACCACATTGTCGTTCTTGTCCCGGAGCAATTCCAGTTCGTATTCTTTCCAGCCCATCATGGCCTTATCGATCATCACTTCGTGGATCGGAGAAATCTCCAGGCCCCGGCTCAGCTTTTCATCGAATTCCTCCGGATCGTGCACAATGGAAGCCCCCGCTCCCCCAAGGGTGTAACTGGCCCGGATCACCAGGGGAAAACCGAACTCCTGGGCGATTTCCTTTCCTTTTAAGAAAGAGGTTGCAGTGGCCTGGGGCGCCATTTTGACCCCGATACGCGTCATGAGTTCGCGGAATTTTTCCCGGTCCTCCGTTATGTTGATGGCATCGATATCCACTCCGATGATCTCAATCCCAAAGTCATCCCAAATGCCTTTCTCTCCGGCCTCGATACAGAGGTTTAAGGCCGTCTGACCTCCCATGGTCGGAAGTACCGCATCCACCTGGGGATGTTCCTGGAGTACTTTTACAATCGATTTGGTGGTAAGCGGCAGCAGGTACACATGGTCGGCCATGGAAGGGTCCGTCATGATCGTGGCCGGGTTGCTGTTGATCAAAATGGTCTCGATACCGTCTTCGCGAAGGGAACGAAGCGCCTGAGAACCGGAATAATCAAATTCGCATGCCTGGCCTATAATGATGGGGCCAGAACCAATAATCAGTACAGATTTGAGATCTTTTCTCTTGGGCATGTGTGGGATGAGTTAGTAGTTACTGGATAAAAAAAAGGTGTTACTTTCAAAAGTAACACCTGAATTATTTTTAGGAAATGGTACCACCATTATTTTTTGTGCCTCGGCTCTGAAGAAACGCTTAATTTCTTACGACCTTTCGCTCTTCTGCGGGCCAAAACCTTTCTGCCGTTGGCAGATGCCATGCGCTCACGGAATCCGTGTTTGTTCCTGCGTTTTCTTTTGGATGGCTGAAATGTTCTTTTCATGTGTGACAGCGTTTTTCCGGGTTTCGGTTCAGGCCACGACGGCTTTGCAAAATCTGGGCGCAAATATACGAAGAGTTTTTGCATTCCCAAATGGAGTTAAATTTTTTTTCGAATTGTTTTTAGTACTTTTGCACAAGCGCTTTTGGCAGCCAAAAATTGTTTGAAAACAAATGAATTTCGGCTCGTTTTCATAAGGTGGTAACCGGGCCCTCCGCACAGATGCACCTCTGGCAAAACGCGGTCAGAATTGCGACCTGCGTGCAGGGACGGTTACGTTGATAGTTCCTAAAATCGGTTGGGGGTTGTCAACCGCACCTTTGGAGCAGGCCGAACCATTCGAAGTGATTTTTCAGATTAACCTACTGAATGTATGTTCAATAAAAACATCAAGCTGGTACTGGCATTCCTGATTGTTGCCTTTGCCGGATACCAATTCGTCGAGGGGGAGATCGGAAACGGAATTTCCCTCATCCTGTTGGCCCTCATTTTTGTCTTTTTGTATTTCCGCAATGAGCTCATCCTGCTTTCTTTTTTGCGGATGCGGAAACAGGATTTGGAAGGGACCGAAAAATGGTTGAAGAAGATCCGAAATCCGGAAGCGGCCCTAACCACCAAGCAGCAGGGGTACTACAATTACCTTCACGGGATCATCTATTCCCAGAAGAACCTCACGCAGGCCGAAAAATATTTTCGGAAAGCCCTGAAACTCGGGTTGAACATGGATTACGATCTGGCCATGGCGAAACTCAGCCTGGCGGGAATCGCCATGCAGAAACGACGGAAGCGGGAAGCCACCACGCTCCTGAAAGAAGCCAAAAAACTGGACAAGAACAATATGCTTGGGGAACAGATCAAAATGATGCAGCAGCAATTGAAGCGTATCTGAGATTGCTTTTATGCTTCAGGTTGGTGGTTCCTTTTTGAGTGGATTCCGGCAAGGGACCCCTCCCCCACCCAACTCCAAGTTACCCGTTCCCCCTGAAAAAAACCAGCAGCCCCGGCACTCCGCGAGGCTGCCACAAAATGTGCAGGGGTGGGCCAGGGTGATACCTTCAAGAAACCAGGCTTTTATCCCTACCTGTTTCCCACCTTCCCAAATTGCTCCTTCAGGGCCCTTTCCGTCTGGAAGATCAAGACCCCAAAGAAGATGAGCATCACGGGGATGGAAGCAAACGCTGCCACTACGGGTTTAAGGGGCAGC
>JAWWDW010000200.1:0-4486 GCA_033719735.1 Robiginitalea sp.
CCCGGGTACAAAATAAGCCCCTGCGGCGCAAATTCATCGCAGTTTCCCGCGGCCAGTATAGCTTGCAACCTATTCAGTCAAGGCTTCCGCCTTTGCTCCCAGTAGCTTCGAGGTGTGAAAAAAGGACCACCTACTGGTACCACTAACTGCCTGGGGGTACTGCAGACTATAGGGGTTTCCCAAAAAAGCCTACATTTAAGAAACCATACCCGTGTTCAGGCTCCTGAGGAACTTCCGAAATAGCGAACTGATGAAAGGAAAAATACGCAGTTATTTCTTCTATGCCTTCGGGGAAATACTGCTGGTGGTCCTCGGAATCCTGTTGGCACTGCAGATCGACAACTGGAACGAAGACCGCAAAAACCGGCAGGCGGAGCGTGATACCCTGCAGACCCTGTACAACAGCCTCGGAAAGGATTCCCTGGATATCCGTGAGGCACTCCATAACAACCGGGAGGCCATACGCTCCATAGACAAGCTATTCAAGGACCGGGCCTATCTGCAGTACCCGGACAGCACAGGTATCTGGATGGGTTCCATCATGTCCTTTGAAAGGATCCAGCCGCGCAGCAGCGGGTTTGAGGTATTGAAATCCCGTGGGTTGGAACTCATCACCAACGAGCAATTGCGCCTGGACCTGGCCGTGTATTACGACGAAACACTTACCCACATTCTTCAGGGCCTGGGCGACATTGAATGGTCCTTCAAAGAAGAGATCATTCCCGATATCCGGCAGGAAGTCTCCGGATTTGAATTCAAGAAAAAGGTTACCCTTAAAAACCCTGAAGACTACCTATCCAGGGTGGCTACCATCGCTTACTATCAACTCTTCAGGGACAACCGGATGGGTACCCTGGAACCCCTGGAACGGGGGCTGAACGAAATAGGCGCTCTACGATCTGAAATTCGGAAGGAACTGCCCACTTCCATCAGTGGCAGCAATTCTAAGGGCAGTACACGGTAAATCCCATTTATGCTTACATTACGAGATGGAAAAACCCTTTTTCAAAACCCGGGAATGGATCAAATTCAAGCTGCTCAGGCCCTTGCTCCTGGGGCTTGGCAACTGGATGGGCCGGTATTCCACCGTGGGAGACCGCCCCGTTTTTGACAACCGGGACTTTCCATGGACTTACCTTCTGGAAACAAAATACACCTCCATTCGGGCCGAATTCGAAAAGGTCATGGCCCACCGGGAAGAGTTTCCCAGCCTGCAGCAAATCCAGCGGGAACAGGAAGTCCTCAACCAGGACGACCGCTGGCGAACCTTTTTTCTATACGGTTTTGGGATCAAACTCACCAGGAACTGCGAAATGTGTCCGGTGACCACCGCGCTCCTGGAAAAGATTCCCGATTTGAAAACTGCTTTTTTCTCCGTGCTCTCGCCGGGGAAGCACATCCCGGCCCACAAGGGGATCTTCAAGGGTATTATCCGGAGCCATCTGGGCATCATCATCCCCGGCAGGACCGGGGACTGCCGGATGCGGATCGAAGATGGGGAAATCCACTGGAAGGAGGGCGAGATGGTGGTCTTTGATGACACCTATGACCATGAAGTCTGGAACGATACGGATAAGACCCGGGTGGTATTGCTGATCGATGTGGTGCGTCCTTTCAGGGGGCCTCTGGCGCGGATAAACCGCGGGATTGTAAACCTGATCGGCAAGTCCTCCTTTGTGACCAATGCCATGAAAAACCACCAGGAATGGGAGGCCCGTTTTTACGCCCGGCAGGAAATCACCTGAATCCACATGGGATGAATAAAGGAGTCCCTTTCCATCCCAATCGGTATCATAACTAAACTATTAATTGTAAATTCCGGGTTCCTAAAATGACTTTCTATGCGATTTTTCATGCGTTTTTATACCGGGATTGCCCTGGCCCTTTTGATGTTTACGGCCTGTTCGAAGCCCCAAAAGGAATCCGCAACCCTGCTTATTTATGGGGGCACCATCTATACGGTGGATTCCACCCAGGCCACCGTGGAGGCCGTGGCGACCAAAGACAATACGATCCTTTTCGCCGGCAGCCTTAAAGAAGCCGAACAATACAAGACAGAACAGACCCAACTGATCGACCTGCAGGGCAAAACCATGACCCCCGGGCTGATAGAGGGGCATGGACACTTTATGGGGCTTGGGTACAACGAACTGGACCTGGACCTGATGAATACTACCAGCTACCAGGAAATCGTGGACGCGGTTGCTGAAAAGGTGAAAACCTCAGCACCCGGGGAATGGATTACCGGCAGAGGCTGGCACCAAAGCAAATGGGATTCCATGCCGGGGGAAACCGTGAAGGGCTTCCAAACACACGACCTGTTGAGTTCGGTCTCGCCGGACAACCCGGTATACCTGCGCCACGCCAGTGGCCATGCCGGTTTTGCCAATGCCAAAGCCATGGAACTTTCGGGGTTGCAGCTCATCCCAAAGGAAGGGGTAGACCAGATGGAAATAGAAGGGGGCGAAGTAATCCGGGATGACCTGGGAAGGCCAACCGGCATCTTTAACGAACGCGCACAAACCCTGATCACCAAACACATTCCCGAAAACACCCCGGAACGGCAAGCCAAGGCCTTTCAACTGGCGGTGGCTGCCTGCCATCGGGATGGGATAACCGGTTTCCACGATGCCGGCATCGGGCGGGAAACAATTGCGCTCTACCAGCAAATGAAGGCCGCCGGTGATATGCAGGTCCGCCTCTATGCCATGCTCACCGGGTGGGATCCCGAACTGCTGGAGGAATGGTACGGGAAAGGGCCCTTCGTGGACCCGGACCACCTGCTGACCATCCGCTCGGTAAAACTGAATTGCGACGGGGCCCTGGGCTCCCGGGGTGCCTGGCTGCTGGAAGCCTATACAGACCGTCCCGGGCATTTCGGGCATGAGACACTGCCCATGAGCTTTGTGAAGGAAACAGCCCTGAACGGGCTTCAGCACGGGTTTCAGGTATGCTCCCACGCCATAGGGGACCGTGCCAACCGGGAGATCCTCGACCGCTATGAGGCGGCTTTTGAAGAGCTTCCAGAAATGACCAGGGACCACCGGTTCCGGATTGAACACGCCCAGCACCTGCACCCGGAGGACATTCCCCGTTTTGCCGAACTGGGAGTGATCCCGGCCATGCAGGCGATCCACCTGTCTTCAGACCGGCCCTGGGCCATTGACCGCCTGGGGGAAAAACGGATTGTGGAGGGCGCCTATATGTGGCAGGCCCTGCTTCAAAGTGGCGTGCCCATCGTAAACGGGACGGACGTGCCTGTGGAACCCCTGGATCCCATTGCCAGCCTGTATGCCAGCTTTACCCGAAAAACCCTTAAAGGCACCCCGGAAGGCGGGTACGAGCCAGAGCAGAAAATGACCCGGGAACAGGCCCTGAAGTCCTATACCCTGGACGCCGCCTATGGCGCCTTTGAAGAGGATATCAAAGGTTCCATAACCGCGGGCAAACTGGCGGATTTCACCGTCTATAACCAGGATTTGATGACCGTTCCCGAAGCCGATTTCCTGGACACCGAGGTGGTGATGACCATTTTCGACGGGAAGGTCGTGTACCAAAAAGGAGAAGAATAACCACCTTCGGCCCACTGCACAAGCCAGGAAAATGCCACTCCATAAACCGGTTCCCTGTACGGGGCCCGGCCGGACCGGCTCTGTCCTGCAGGGTGCCACCCTGCAAGGGTGACTTTTGAGCCAGGTCATTTCCCTACAATCCCTTTGGGAGGTGCTGATCAGGTGGCAAAAAGTATAGCGTCTATGATAGAAATCATACTTCCTGCCCAACCAACCCGGTAACTTGCACCCTGTAACTACTAAATACTTTTACAATGAAAATCACCGGAGTATTACTTATGGCAGGACTCGTATTACTATCGTGTAACCAGGCCCCCAAAACCGATGTGGAGCCTGCGCAGGAAATGGCGCCTGCACCTGCTGCGCAGCCCGCCCGGGATGGGCTCTTTATACACATCACAGAAGGTTATGAAGATCCGCACCGGGTTTTGATGCCCTTAAAAATGGCGACCATGATGGCTGCAGACAAAGACGTGATGGTGTATATGGATATCCATGCTGTGGAGCTCCTGGTTACCGATGCTGAAGACCTGAACTTCGAAGACTTTGAATCTGCCCATACCTACATCAAACAATTAACCGATAAAGGCGTGGGTGTGTATGCCTGTCCCACCTGCCTTAAGGTTGCCGGCTTTCAGCCTGCCGACCTGATGGAGGGCGTTCAGGCTGCCGAGAAAGATGCCTTTTTCAACTTCACCGAAGGGCGTATCCTTACCCTGGACTATTGATACCCATCGTCCGGTATTGAAAGGAGTTTATAAGCCATCTGTCCGTGAGAAGGGACGGGTGGCTTTTGCCCGGATAAAAACCTAAAGATCATGAAATATCGCGTACACCGGATTGACGTCAGGAAAGACAACATGCAGGAAAACATCGAAGCTTTCCTCAATAAGGTGGATGGGGAGGTGATTTCC
>JAWWDW010000201.1:0-4484 GCA_033719735.1 Robiginitalea sp.
AATCCCGTTTTCAGGGTCATTCTCCACAATAAACCCGGTGATGTATTTGTCGTCTTCGATGCGCGCAAAGACGATAAAAAGGTTGCAGAATCCCGCATTGGAGATCCACATCTTCTGCCCGGTGATCTTGTAGTACTTCCCGTCCTCGGATAAAACCGCTTTGGTTTTTCCCGAATTGGCGTCCGATCCGGCTCCGGGCTCGGTCAGGCAGTACGCCCCGAACCATTCCCCGGTAGCCAGTTTGGGAACGTATTTTTGTTTTTGTTCCTCCGTACCGTACAGGGTGATGGGAAGGGTCCCGATCCCCGTATGGGCCCCAAAGGCCGTACTGAAGGAGCCCGTGGCCCCGGAGATATAATCGCAGACCAGCATGGTGGATACAAAGCCCATCCCCATGCCCCCATAGGACTCCGGGACCGCCACGCTCAAAAAGCCGAGTTCCCCCGCTTTTTTCATGCAGGCTTCCGTATAGGCGTAATCCTTTTTTTCGAACCGCTCCCAGTGGGCCCACAGCTCCCGGTCTACGAATTCGATAGCGCTCTCGCGCATCATTTTTTGTTCCTCGTTCAGGTCCTCAAGGGTGAAAATATCCTCGCATGCCGTTTCCTTTACCAAAAACTGGCCTCCGCGGGTAATGTCTTTTTCTTTGATTTCGCTACTCATTTCTTATTGCTTTTTTTTGTCCTATAATTCAAATGTTGTCCTGTTTAAAGCGGTCAGGACAGGAATTCATAAATGCCGGCGGCTCCCTGCCCGGTACCCACGCACATGGTGACCATGCCGTATTTCCCGTCCAGGTTGCGGTGTCTCATCTCGTCGAATAGTTGTACCGAAAGCTTGGCCCCCGTACAACCGAGGGGGTGGCCCAGGGCGATGGCCCCGCCATTGACATTGACGATATCGGAATTCAGGCCGAGTTCGCGGATCACAGCCAGGGACTGGGAGGCAAAGGCCTCATTGAGTTCGATCAGCTCCAGGTCCTTTTGCTTGAGGCCGGCGAGCTCCAGGGCTTTGGGGACGGCCTTTACCGGGCCTATACCCATGATGCGCGGTTCCACACCAACCGCGGCGTAATTCACCAGTCGTGCAATGGGCTCCAGGTTCAGTTCTTTTACCATGGCCTCGCTCATCACCATGACAAAAGCGGCCCCGTCACTCATCTGGGAGGAATTCCCAGCCGTTACACTGCCCTTGTCGGCAAAAACCGGCCGGAGCCGGGCCAGGGCCTCCTTGGAGGTGTCTGCCCTGGGTCCCTCGTCTTTGGCCACCGTATACCGGGTTGTTTTCTTCTTTTGAGAGGCATCCACATAGGTGTGTTCCACTTCGATGGGAACGATCTGGGAGTCGAATTTCCCCTCTTCCTGGGCCCTGAGGGCTTTCTGGTGGGACTGAAAGGCAAATTCATCCTGGTCGTCCCGGGATACCTTGAACTGGTCGGCCACTGCTTCCGCAGTAAGCCCCATCCCCCAGTAGTAGTCCTCGTGCCCTGCTTTCGCGAGGCGGTAATCCGGCACTGGCTTATATCCGCCCATGGGGATATAGCTCATGCTCTCTGCCCCCCCGGCAATGATGCACTCGGCCATGCCTGTACGGATCTTGGCAGTGGCGATGGCAATGGTTTCCAGTCCGGAGGCACAATAGCGGTTCACCGTTACCCCGGGGACATCCTCAATTTCCAGCCCCATCAGGGAAATCAGCCGGGCCATGTTCAGGCCCTGTTCTGCCTCGGGCATGGCGTTGCCCACGATCACATCGTCAATACGTTTTTTGTCCAGCCCGGGTAACTCCTTCATCATATGGGCGATGGTCTCCGCAGCCATTTCATCCGGCCTCTTAAAGCGGAAGGTGCCGCGGGGCGCTTTTCCCACGGCGGTTCGATAAGCTTTTACGATATAGGCGTCTTTCATTATGCTGTTTCTTTGGGTTGAATTAATTTCTGAGCGGCTTTCCGGTTTTCAGCATGTGCTGGATCCGTTCCAGGGTCTTCCGCTCCGTACAAAGGGAAAGGAAGGCCTCCCGTTCCAGGTCGAGCAGGTACTGTTCACTGACGTAGCTGGCTTCGGAAAGGTCCCCGCCGGCCATGACGTATGCCAGTTTGTTGGCGATCTTTTTATCGTGTTCGGAAATGTACCTTCCGGCTTCCATGGAATCGGTGCCCACCAGGAACATCCCCAGGGCCTGTTTGCCGAGCACTTTAATATCGGTGCGCGGGATGGGTTTGGTATAACCGGATTCAGCCAGCAATTTGGCGTAGGCTTTGGCCGTGGCGATCTGCCGGTCCTTGTTGACCACCACCACGTCCTTCCCTTTCTGTAGTACCCCAAAATCAAAGGCTTCATAGGCGGAGGTAGACACTTTGGCCGTCCCGATTGCCAGGAAGTACTCCCGCAGTGTATTGAGTTCCACATCGTTTTTTCGGAAGGTGTCGGAAGCCCTGAGGGTCATTTCCTTGGAGCCGCCCCCTCCCGGGATGACGCCCACTCCGAATTCCACAAGGCCCATATAGGTCTCGGCCGCGGCCACCACCTTGTCGGCGTGCAGGCTGAGTTCACAGCCCCCGCCCAGGGTCATCCCATGGGGCGCGGATATCACGGGAATGTTCGAGTACCGCATCCGCATCATGGTATCCTGAAAGTACTTGGTAGCCATGGCCAGTTCATCGTACTCCTGTTCCACGGCCATCATAAAGATCATCCCGATGTTGGCCCCCACAGAAAAATTGGCCCCCTGGTTGCCCACCACGAGCCCCTGGAAGTCCTTTTCGGCCAGGTCCACGGCTTTGTTGAGTCCCGCCAGGACATCCCCGCCGATGGTGTTCATCTTGGAACGGAACTCCACATTGAGGATTCCGTCATCCAGGTCTTCGATGACCACCCCGCTGTTTTTGAAGACCTCTTTGGTCTTGCGGAGGTTGTCCAGGATGATAAAGGCATCCTGCCCGGGTACTTTGTGGTAATCTTTGGCCGTCAGGTCATAAAAATAGGTAGCTCCCTCTTTGACGGTATAAAAGGACTCCACCCCGGCCTTTTGCATTTCCTGTATCCAGGGCGCTGTGGACTGCCCGCAGGCTTCCACCAGTTTCAACCCTTTTTCCAGCCCGATAGCATCCCAGATCTGGAAGGGTCCGTGCTCCCAGCCGAACCCGGCTTTCATGGCATCGTCAATCTTGTAGAGGGCATCTGTAATTTCGGGGATCCGGTGGGTTACGTAGGCAAAAAGGGCCCCGAAACTGTTCCGGTAAAATTCCCCGGCCTTGTCTTTGCCGCCTACCAGCACGGCAAACCGGTCGATGACCGTATCGATAGCTTTGGTCTGTTCCAGGGTGGCAAAACCTGCCCGTTTCTTAGGCCGGTATTCCAGGGTCTCCAGGTCCAGGCTCAAGATCTCACTCGAGCCGTCCTCTTTCCGGACCTTCTTGTAGAAGCCCTGCCCGGTTTTGCTGCCGAGCCAGGACTGGTCTACCATGTGTTTGATGAAGTCCGGCAATTGAAAGAGTTCGTGCCGTTCATCCTTTGGGCAGTTCTCCCCAATGCCGTTGGCCACGTGTACCAGGGTGTCCAGCCCCACCACATCCACGGTCCGGAAGGTGGCAGACTTTGGCCTGCCGATAACGGGGCCGGTGAGTTTGTCCACCTCCTCTATGGTCATGCCCATGTCCTTTACCGTGTGGAAGAGGCTCATGATGCTGAAGATCCCGATGCGGTTGCCGATAAAGGCAGGGGTATCTTTTGCTAAAACAGGGGTTTTTCCGAGGAATTTCTCCCCATACGACAGCAGGAAATCCAGGACTTCTTTTTTGGTTTCGGGTCCCGGGATTACCTCAAAGAGTTTCAGGTAGCGGGGCGGGTTGAAGAAGTGGGTGCCACAGAAGTGGGCCTGAAAATCCGCGCTCCGCCCTTCACTCATAAACCCGATGGGGATCCCTGAGGTATTGGAGGTAATCAGGGTTCCCGGTTTGCGGTGGGCCTCCAGCTTCTCAAAAACCTGTTTTTTGATGTCCAGGCGCTCCACGACCACCTCAATGATCCAGTCGGCTTCGCCCACCCTGGAAATATCATCTTCGAGATTGCCGGTTTCAATGCGTTTGGCAAAGTCGGTGTGGTAGATGGGAGAGGGTTTGGATTTCAGTGCATTTTTCAGGGAATCGTTCACCAGGCGGTTACGGACCACGGAATCTTCCAGGGTCAGTCCTTTCGCTTTTTCACTTTCCGTGAGTTCCCTCGGGACAATATCCAGCAGGAGCACCTCCACGCCTATGTTGGCAAAGTGGCATGCAATTCCGCTTCCCATGATCCCGGAGCCGATTACGGCTACCTTATTAATAGGTCTGTTCATACGTACAGGCAGTTAGGTATTAGACTCATTTTCTTTGTTGTAGATTTTTTTCTCGGAAATCAGTTGGTTTATCTTCCGGACCACGGCAAAGAATCCATCGAGCTGCGGCTGTGTGACTTCCGCCCGCACCGCTTCGTTGAAACGAAGTA
>JAWWDW010000202.1:0-4477 GCA_033719735.1 Robiginitalea sp.
GATGCCGAAAAAAAAAAAGAAGCCTCGGGCATCCGAATCTACCTTACAGATCGTATATAAGGTAACGCGAAGTTAAAAAATAGATTGTTACCCGGCCTGTAGGAGTAACTTGAATTGCCGGGTTTTCAGAATATATTGTTTTGGTTAGTTTGGTTTGGTATAACCCCTGAAGCCTCCCGGTTCCAGGGGTTATTGTTTTTGGAAGGCCTGCAGGACCCGTTCAAATGATATTGACCTCGGGTTGCAGCGCTATGGAATAGCGCTCCTGCACCGTTGCCTGAATGTGTCGCGCCAGTTGCAGGATGTCTTCTCCCCGGGCCGTACCGTAGTTGACCAGTACCAGGGCCTGATTCCGGTGCACTCCTGCATCTCCGGATCGGTATCCCTTCAGGCCGCACTTTTCAATCAACCAGCCGGCCGGGACCTTGACCCCGGCGTCCTTCTGGGGATACCCGGGCATGTCCGGGTGCTGTTCCCGCAGCTTTTCAAAAAGGGATTCCGGAATGACGGGGTTTTTGAAAAAGCTGCCGCTATTGCCCAGGCGGGAGGGGTCCGGGAGTTTCCGCCTCCGGATATCGATGACCGCCTCAGCGATGTCCCCGGGGGAAGGGTCTGAGATGTTTTTGGCACCCAATTCGGCTTCGATGGCCCCGTATGAGGTGGAAAGGCGGTGGTTGTCCCTGGTGAGCCGCAGTTCCAGGGACAGGATGATGAACCTTCCCTTTCCCTCCCGTTTAAAGAAGGAATCCCGGTACCCAAACCGGCATTGTTCCCGGGTGAAACGCTTCAGGGCCCCGGTTTTGATCTCCATGGCTGTACAGGCTTCGAAGACATCCTTGAGTTCCACCCCGTAGGCTCCAATGTTTTGGATTGGAGCCGTCCCGGCCTTTCCCGGGATCAGCGCCAGGTTTTCAATCCCCCCAAACCCGCGGTCCAGGGTCCACATTACCAGTTCGTGCCAGTTCTCTCCGGCCATCGCACGGATGACGACCTCCCCTGCATCCTCCTGCAATACTTCCCTGCCGCGCAGGTCGATATAAAGAACGAGGGCATTCAGGGGGGCAGTCAAAAGGATGTTGCTTCCCCCACTAAGCACAAAGGGCGGTGGCAGGTCCTTGCGTAAAAGCGCTTCCCTTAAGGTGTCTATGGAACGGACCTCCAGGAAATGGCTCGCCGGGACATCGATCCCGAAGGTGTTGTAGGGTTTCAGAGAGACATTTTCCTGAATCTGCATCAGCCCGGGTAGTTTTTCAACGCTTCCTTGAGGATCCGGACTGCTTTTCTCAGCTGCTCTTTTTCCAGGACATAGGCGATGCGTACTTCCCGGGACCCCAGTCCCGGGGTTGCGTAGAACCCGCCTGCCGGGGCAACCATTACGGTGCTGCCCTCCCACTGGAATTCCTCCAGCAGCCACTGGGCAAAATGTTCGGCATCCTCCACAGGCAGTTCCACCATGCAGTAGAAGGCACCCTGCGGGCGTGCGATCCGGATACCAGGGATCTTCGAGAGTTCTTCCAGGAGCAGGTCCCTGCGGGAGGAATATTCCCCTATGACCTCCTCGAAATATTCCGGGGGCGTATCCAGGGCGGCTTCACTGGCGATCTGTGCCAGGGTAGGGGGGGAGAGCCGGGCCTGCGCAAATTTGAGGGCCGCCTGCATCAGCTCCTCATTCCTGCTTACCAGGCAGCCGATGCGCGCTCCGCACATGCTGTAGCGTTTTGAGACCGAATCCACCATGATCGCATGGGCGTCCATTCCGGGTTCTTTCAGGATGGAATAGTGCTGTTTGCCGTCATAGGCGAATTCCCGGTACACTTCGTCGGCAATCAGGAACAGGTTGTGTTTTTTGACCAGGTCTGCCAGTTTCCGGATTTCCTCCTGGGTGTAGAGGTAGCCTGTGGGGTTCCCGGGGTTGCACAATAGGATGGCCCGCGTCCGGGGGGTGATGTAGCTCTCAAAGGTTTCGATGGGAGGCAGGGCAAAATTATCCGAAATATCGGAGGCGATGGGGACCACCTTTACCCCGTTTGCAATGGCAAACCCATTGTAATTGGCATAGAAAGGCTCAGGGATAATCACTTCGTCTCCCGGGTCGGCTATGCATCCCATTACAAAGGAAAGGGCCTCCGACCCCCCGGTGGTGATCAGGATCTGCTCCGGATCCACATCAATACCATGCCCGCGGTAATATTCCGAGAGTTTGATCCGGTAGCTTTCATTGCCCTCACTCCGGCTGTATTCCAGGACTTCGATAGGAGCATTTCGCACGGCATCGAGGGCGACTTTAGGGGTTTTGATATCCGGCTGACCGATATTGAGGTGGATTACAGAGACCCCGTTTTTTTTGGCGGCCTCTGCATAGGGGACCAGTTTTCGGATGGGCGAAGCCGGCATGGCCTGGCCTTTTTTTGATAAAACGGGCATAGGGTTCGTATTATCAGACAAAAATGAGAAATCATCGCGGAGAAAACAACTTAAAAAATCGCGGGTCCGGGACCCGGATGGGGTGGTGAGCATTCAAAAGTATGTTAAAAAAAGGGAGGCAACTCCTTTTTTTAGTAATTTGAAGGTATACAAATCACGTTATGAGGTTGTTGCGGGAAAGGTGGATTTTGTTTTTGGGGGTCTTTATGCTTGGGCTGGCGCCCTGTCTTTCCCAGTATTATGTCCTTCCAGGGGAAGACACCCGTACCGGGAAGATCCGTTTCGAACTGATCAACAACCTTATGGTGGTTCCCCTGCAGGTAAACGGGGCCCAGCTGAATTTCATCCTCGATTCCGGGGTTAGCAAGCCGATCCTCTTCAACCTGGCCGACCAGGATTCTATAGAGCTCAGAAATGTATCGAGAATAACCATCCGGGGCCTGGGCGAAGGCGAACCTGTTGAAGCCCTGCGTTCCGTCGGAAACACCTTTAAGGTGGGTAGCCTTAAAAACCTCAACCAGGAATTGTACGTAGTCCTGGACAAGGACATGAATTTCTCCCCAACCCTTGGTTTTCCGGTCCACGGGATTATCGGCTACGACCTTTTCCGTGACTTTGTGGTGGAAATTAATTACAACCGGAAGTTTCTGAGGTTCCACGACCCGGACTCCTACACCTCCAGAAACCGCAAGGATGCCGTTACCCTGCCCCTGCTGGTCGAGGACCGGAAAGCGTATTTAAAGGGCTCCGTGGTGGTGACCGGGCAGGAGGAGGTCCCGGTAAAACTGCTAATGGACACCGGAAGCAGCGATGCCCTCTGGCTCTTTCCGGATCGCGAAAAAGGCCTTGAAGTCCCTTTGAACCACTATGAGGATTACCTGGGAAAAGGCCTGAGCGGGACCATTTACGGCAAGCGAACGCGGATTGAGCAGGTACGCTTCGGGGAATTTGTGGTACGGGACGCCAAGGCTGCCTTCCCCTACATGGAATCCTTCAAGCTCGCCAGCGATCTTGGGGACCGCAGCGGAAGTGCGGGAGGGGAATTGCTCAAACGTTTCAATATGGTCGTCAATTATCCGAAAGGGGAGATTACCCTGAAGAAAAATGCCCTCTTTGACGACCCGTTCCAGTTTAACCTCGCCGGGATAGAACTGGAGCATGCCGGGGTCCGGTATATTGCCGAGCGCATTGCGGATGCAGGCGGATTTGTGCGCAATGACCAGGACACCTTCGGGAACGTTCAGATTATGGTGGGCTCACAGACCCGCCTGAGCCTGGTCCCCGAGATCGTCGTTTCTGCCATACGGGCGGGCAGCCCGGCTGAAGAGGTCGGGCTCCAAGAAGGGGATGTGATCCTCGCGGTGAACGGCAAGCCGGTACACCGGTACAAACTGCAGGAGGTCATGCAGATGATCAACGATAAAAAGGGAAAGCGGGTACGCCTGCTAATCGAGCGTTTCAACCGCGACCTGTTGTTCTCCTGTGTTTTGAGGGAGTTGTTTGAATAAAAAAATCCCCGGTCTTCCCGGGGATTTTTAGATGATTTGCTGCGTTCAGCGCTTTATTTTCCGTCCACTGCTTTAACGGTCCCCTTGATCTTTAGGATCTTTGTTGGGGTGTCCGCATTGGATATGACCGTGACGGCCTTTCGGATCGGGCCTACCCGGTTGGTGTCATATTTCACCTGGATTTCCCCGGATTCACCCGGCATAATGGGCGCTTCCGGTTTTTTGGGAATGGTACATCCACAGCTGGAGCTCACCTTGCTTATCACCAAAGGCGCATCCCCGGTGTTGGTAAATTCAAATACCCGAATGCCATCGCTTCCGCGTTCAATTTCACCGTAATCCACCGTCTCAGATTTGAACTCGATCTTTGCCACCTTTTCCTGGGCAGAAACCCCCCATGAAAGCAGGCCTATAAACAGAAATACTGCTATTTTTTTCATATTCATTGGTTTTGGGTGAATTTCAAATGTAGCCAAAGCGGTATCAACATCCAAAATTCTTTTGTTATGTAGTAACGTTACTTATTTTTGTTTCGTATAAGTTCA
>JAWWDW010000203.1:0-4450 GCA_033719735.1 Robiginitalea sp.
GGTCCGGGGCGATGGCAAGCGATATCAATGCCGGATCCGGGACCGAAAAAACGAGTATTATTCGTATATCCATTATTTCGAAACAAGTGGTGAGTGGCAGGAGGTCTCCCTGCCCCTATCCGAATTCTATCCAACGTTCCGGGGCAGAACACTGGACCTGCCGAATTTCTCAGCGAATACCCTGGAAGAAATCGGCATCCTTATCGGGAACAAACGCCAGGAGGACTTTCGCCTCCTTATCGACTTCATTGAGGTCCAGTAAGAATACATCAGGCACCCCTTTGGCAGACGCCTAATTGCTTCTTGTTTCCTGCTCAGAATCAAGGGGGTATGCATTTCATCGAAAATCCTCCAATTTTCTGGGTTCATGGGTAGGGTAACCCTGATCTTTGGATGTTTTACTTCTGTAAAACAATTTGCACCAAAATCCAAAACCTACATTATGAACACACGAATTTTTATGGGGCTGCTGATTGCCCTGAACCTTTTTCTAAGTGGATGTGCCGAAGACGCCGATGACCGGAACCCGGATGGGATGGGCCGCCTGACCGTACGCCTGACCGACGCCCCTTTTCCTTATGATGAGGTAGCGGAGGCCAATGTGACCATCTTCAAGGTAGAACTGCGCAGGGCTTCGGATGATGACTACGAAGGAGAAGAAGGGGAATCCATGGAAGACGATGGGGGGTCTCCTTTTATCACCCTTATGGAGGAGGATATAGCAGTCAACCTGCTTACGCTGGTCAATGGCGTAACTGAAGAAATAGCCGATCTGGAAATCCCGGCCGGCACCTACGACCTGGTTCGCGTATACGTAGAGGACGCGAGCGTGGTCCTCAAGGATGGGGAAACCTATGACCTGAAAGTCCCCAGCGGGGCCCAAACCGGGATCAAGGTGTTTATAAAACCAGGAGTTACCGTGTCAGGGGGGTTGTCTTCCGACCTCTTGCTGGACTTTGACGTGAGCAAATCCTTCGTGGCCCGCGGCAATATCAACCGCCCGAATTTCAATGGCTTTATATTTAAGCCGGTCATCATGGCTTCGAACACTTCCACCTCCGGCAGCCTGACAGGCTCCGTGACTGAACTAATGGAAGAAATGGAAGTGGGGCTGGAAGGGGCCCTGGTATCCGTCATTGCGGCAGACACGGTTTATAAAAGCGTTGCTTCCGGACCAGACGGGAACTACCTGATAGACGGAATCCTGGCCGGTTCCTACAGGGCCGTGGCCGAAAAAGACACCTATATCTCCAGTGATACGGTGGACATCGAGATCGCCGTGGCCAACAGGACCCTGCAAAATTTCCTCCTTCAAAAAGAGGAAAGCACGGAAGAGAATACGGACGGGAACTAAACCCGATTTTATCCTTAAGAAAAGGCAGGGAGCTATCCCTGCCTTTTTTATTGATCCAGTTTTCTCAGCGCCTCGCCGGGCCTGAAATACCCATAGCGCCCGAGCTTCTCCCCCCTGTAATACGTATCCAGCCCCCCAATGGCTACCGTATCCAGTTCTTCCAGGGCCACGTCCCCATCGGGTGCCAGGGCCCCTTCTGGAAGATAGAGGTGGCTGATACTTCCCACGATCAGGCGGGTTCCATTGCACAGCAGGTGTTCCTCCTTGAAGGTAAGCCCAATCTTGATGGCGCTTTCGCCCACATAAGGCGCCTGGAAGCCACTGAGGTAAACGGGCGTCAGCCCGCAGGCTTCGAATTCAGAAGTGCCTGACGGGAACTTGCCCGAGGTGCAATGTGCCTTTTTGTGTATTTCTGAAGTCACCTGGTTGATGGTATAACACCCGGTCTCCAAAATGTTGTCATAGGAGTGCCGGGGCACCGTAGTGGGCCGCAGGATAAAACCCAGATACGGGGGGTTGGCCCCGATATGGACCACGGAATTGAAAAGGGCCAGGTTTTCTACCCCTTCACCGGATCGGGTCCCGATAAGGTTCGCGGTCTTGTAACCGGCTATTTTGTTGATCAGGGTGGCGCGGGTACGTCCCTCCATGGCTTCGAGGGCCTGAAGGTCAAAATGGGTTTCCAAAGCGATTTTTGTTTCAAAGATACCACATGCGAACATCATTTCGGACCCAGGCGCATCAGCAGGGCAAGGCCAATGGCAATCAACAGGGAGAGGACCAGGGTGTGATACCATACCATGGTTCGTTCCTCCCTCGGGTTCAGTGAACATTCAGGGTCATTCCACATAAAGGCTACCCCAAAGCAGGGGACCCAGTATACGCGTTTAATATTTGACATAGCCGGTATTTTATATCAAATGTACGGGAGCCATCCCTGGGCAGATGATGCAATCTTAACCAGTTTCTCCTACGGATTATCCTCCTGGAGCATTCCTGCACTGTTGGGGGGATTCGGAGGAAAATCCGTAATATGCAGCCTGTGAATACCGAATCAAAAGACAGGCCGGGAAGGCATGTACTGCCACTTATTGTGTTTTCCCAATTCTGTGGCACCTCCCTCTGGTTCGCCTCCAACGGGATCATGGGGCCCCTCACCACCCATTTTGGCCTCCCGGCCACCGCCCTGGGGGATCTTACGGCATCGGTACAGTTCGGGTTTATCACGGGCACCCTGATTTTTGCCCTGTTGACCCTGGCCGACCGGTTCCCTCCATCCCGTGTATTCTTCTGGTCAGCCGTTATGGGAACCCTGGCCAACCTGGGACTTATCTGGGAAGGCAACAGCTATGCAACCCTCCTGCTGCTGCGGTTTGTGACCGGATTTTTCCTGGCCGGTATTTATCCCGTGGGGATGAAAATTGCATCGGATTACTATGAGAAAGGGCTCGGCACTTCCCTCGGGTACCTGGTGGGCGCCCTGGTGCTCGGAACCGCATTCCCCCACCTGCTGGGCAGTGGGGCCCTTTCTATTTCCTGGAAGCAGGTAGTGGGCATCACCTCAGCCATGGCACTCACAGGCGGCCTTTCCATGTGGTTCCTGCCCGATGGGCCCTATCGCAGGCGGATGCAGAAACTGGACCTGACTGCTTTTTTCAAGGTTTTCAAAAAGCCGGAATTCAGGGCCCCTGCCTTCGGATATTTTGGCCATATGTGGGAACTATACGCCTTTTGGGCCTTTGTCCCCCTGATGGTCGGGGCCTACAGCAACCTCCACCCGGAGGGAGCATTATCCCAGTCCCTCTGGGCATTCCTGATCATCGGTATCGGAGGGCCGGCTTGTGTCCTGGGAGGGTATCTTTCCCGTGTTCTTGGAGCAAAGAAGGTAGCTGCCACCTCCCTGCTGTCCTCCGGGCTGTGTTGCCTGATCTTTCCCTGGGCCCTCCACTGGGAATCCCCGTTCCTTTTTATGTTTTTCATGCTGCTCTGGGGAATGGTAGTCATTGCAGATTCCCCCCTTTTTTCCACCCTGGTGGCCCAAAATGCAGCCTCCGATAAAAAGGGTACCGCCCTTACCATCGTTACCTGTATCGGCTTTGCCATTACCATAGTAAGCATTGAATTGTTGACAAGGGGCCTCCGCATTACGGACTCCCCATGGGTATTTGCACTTCTTGCTGCAGGACCTGCCCTGGGGCTTCTGGCCATGCGCAGGTCCTCGTAACCCGGGTCTAGTAATCTAAAACAGCGCGTATTTCGTATATCCATATAGAGAACCCAAAAGAGACAAAACATGAAAAAAACAGCACTATTCTCGATAGCCCTGACGATCCTCCTGGGAGCCGGTTGCAAAGGCGAGAAGAAGGAAACGGAGGCCACAGAAATAACAGCAGAACCCGAAACCCCTGCCGTAGTAGCCCAAACTTCAGAATCCAGTCATACGGGCACCTATGCAGATGAAAGCTATGCCAAGCGGTCGGAAGGGTATGACTGGGTCGGGGTCCGTGTAACAGAAGCCGGTGACGGACGGTTATGGATTTCCGTGCGCTCCAGGGCCGACAAAAAAAAGCCTACCTGTACCTTTGACGGGAACGTATACAAGGTGTCTGAAAACACCTATGAAACCGTTCTGGAGGGGAAAACAGCAGTGTTTGAATTTACAGGGGACGCCCTTACCATCCGCCCCAAAACCGAGGCAGATGCACAGGCCCTGTATTTCCGTTGTTCCGGAGGCGCTACCATGGCGGGCACGTACTCCAGGATCGAGGGCGATCTCGACCCGGAGCAGGTAGACCCCACCACCTTTATGAAATACCTGACCCTCCAGGATGTATCCTTCAATCTAAGCGCCGTGGAGAAGGAAGGAAAGCAGGAACTGACCATCCGGTCCATTGGCCTGGAGCACAGCGATGATGACCCCATCATCCTCTCCATATCGGGAAATATCCTGGATGCGGATATTGAAGACTTGAATTCGGACGGCTCACCTGAGGTAGTGGTCTTTTCCCGCGATGGGAACCGTGGCAACGTCCAGGGGGTTTCCGTAAACAGCAAGCAGTCCATGAGCATGTTCTACTTCCCGCCCATGGAAAACAA
>JAWWDW010000204.1:0-4441 GCA_033719735.1 Robiginitalea sp.
CCGTTCTGGGCCCTTCCCTTACTGGGGATCACCCGCCTGAAAGCCCGGGAAATCCTGCCCTATTCCCTGCTGTTTATGGTGCTGGGGGGGCTCATTTTCCTCGGGGGGTTGTGGTTTTTATAGCGGATTCGTATTTTTTAAAAAAAGCCCCATGAAAGAGCATAAGATCCCGGTCCCCATCCTGAGCAAATCGCTGGTGTTTCCCCCGGCCACCCAGGCGACTTCCGAGGGGCTGGTAGCCGTGGGCGGGGATCTGGGTACAGGCCGGCTTATGCTGGCGTACCGATCCGGGATATTCCCCTGGTTTAACGATGATTCCCTCATCCTTTGGTGGAGTCCGGATCCCAGAATGGTCTTGTTTCCCCATAAGCTGAAAGTCTCCAGGAGCACCAGGCAACTGATGCGCAAGGGGACATTCAAGGTGACCAAAAACCGGGATTTCACCGGAGTCATTTCCCATTGTGCGCGCATCCGGAGAAAGGGCCAGTCAGGAACCTGGATTACCGAACATATGTTGCAGGCCTATGAAGAACTTCATAAACTCGGCCATGCCGTTTCCTATGAGGTTTGGGAGGGGCGGAACCTGGTCGGCGGGTTGTACGGCATTGACCTGGGGCATGTGTTCTGTGGGGAGAGCATGTTCAGCCTGACGTCGAATGCCTCCAAGGTGGCCTTCATATATATGGTCCGGGAGATGCAGGAAAAAGGATACCGCTGTATCGATTGCCAGGTATATACAGACCACCTGTCCAGCCTGGGTGCTGAAGAAATCCCCAGGCAAAAATTCCTGGACCTTCTAAAGGGTGATGACCAGTGAGGTAAGCAGAAAGAGAAGCGGCCTGTTGCTTTTCCCGATATTCACAATCCGGTATTCCCCCCCTACCTGAATTTTTATGGCAGCATTGGCCAGGTATCCCAGCCATCCACTGGTCCTGACGGCGTAAACGGGTTGCAAGCCCTTTCCGGCCGTAAGCACGCCTTCCAGGCTTCCTATCCAGTAGAGTTCCCCCGGATCCAGTTTTTTTCCTTCCAAAGGCCCGTCCAGGGCGAAGCGGTACCTGAATCTGTGGAGGGTTTGAGAGGGAAACAGACGCTGTTCAACCCTGAGCCTATGCCCAAAGCGCAGGCTATTGGGCCGGGAGACATAATTGAACTGTTCTGTAAAACGTATTTCATCTGTGTTCTGATCCTCAAAGGCTTCCCGGAAGCGGTAGAGGATCCCCAAACCTGCGCTGGCGTGGATTCCCAGTTTAAAATTCGAAAAATGCGAGAGGTCTATATTTCGGGTCGCAAGGGTCTCCTCCCCGAGGTTCAAATAAGACACCCGCTGGGCGATGGAAAAATTATGAAAGTACGCAGGGGAGACTGCATAATTGAGCGCAACCTTTGGTTGCAGCAACAGGGAGAGGTCCTCCTGAGACCAAGTGGGGAGTCCCGTAATGAGTAAGAAAAGCAGGCAGCAGCGCCTAATAAAGGACATGGTCATAGTTCGGCGGCAGGGATTTCTTTTTTTGAATGAATTTGCCCCTGGCGTCATAAGTGATTTCGAAATCCCGGTAGCCATCCTCAGTTTTTGCATGTACGATCAACTCATATCTGATTTCCGGCAGCAGCAGGTTTTGAAAGGCGTTTTGGAATGTGTCCGCGTCAGAAGGGAAACTGGCCCTGCGATACTGTTGCTGTATTTTACGGACCTTGTACTTTTCGAAGGAACCGGTCAGGTGCTCCTCCAGGGCCTCCCAACTCTCTGAGGGAATATCTACGGTTTTAATGCGCACCTCAATATCTTCCAGTTCCCCGGCATCACTGTACTCGACGCTGTAGTGCAGCCTGGCTTTTTTGAATTTGACCTCATAACTCACCCTGCCGGCATCGATTTCCTTGTAAAAACGAAGCCTGCGCACGCCTTCCAGGTATGGTTGGACCTTTTCAAGGGTGGTGGGCGGGAACTGGGATTTTTTGATCCGGAATTCCCGCTCGGATTTGACCTGGGACAAACCGGTTACCCCCAGAAAAAGCAACAGCAAAAAGATCCAGTTAAACTTCACCATATCGAAAACACGTAATTTCGTGGTCATTGACCATCCCTGTAGCCTGCATATGCGCATAGACTACCGTACTTCCCACAAATTTAAACCCTCTTTTCTTTAAATCGGTGCTGATGCGGTCTGAAAGTGGGGTTGTAGCCGGACCCAGCCGGTAGTCCTGCAGGGTATTCCTAATCACCTCGCCGTCGGTAAACCCCCAGAAATACGCACTGAAACTGCCAAACTCCTGCTGTACCTTCATAAAAGCCCGGGCATTTGTGATGCTGGAGTGGATCTTCAGGCGGTTGCGGATGATGCCGGGATCTTCCAGGAGGGTAGCCACTTTTTTGGGTCCGTATCCGGCGATTTTCCTGTAGTCAAAGCCGTCAAAGGCCTTTCGGAAGTTTTCCCGTTTTCTAAGGATGGTGATCCAACTGAGGCCTGCCTGGAAGGTTTCCAGCAACAGGAATTCAAAAAGGGTTGCATCGTCCCGGACAGGGACGCCCCACTCCCCGTCGTGATACGCTTCATACAGCGGATCTCCGACACACCAGCCACAACGCTTTTTATCCATTCCCCTAAAGATAGGGAAAAGATAGCCCCGATTTCAAAGGTCTCAAGAGGATGGGGGTACTTAAAGTAAAAGACATACTATTGTTAAATAATAGTTAAACTATTAGTTAATGATAGTAATACTATTATTTTTGTCGTTCTTGATTTGAGAATGATGAAGCATATCATTAAAAATGTAAAAATTGCGGTTAACGAGAAAACCTATGTAAAGGATCCGGAGTCCTCGGACCTGGGCAAACGTATCGTAGAACATGGAATCTCCCTGATCTCCGAGATGGGTTTTGAGAAATTCACTTTTCGCAAGCTCGGGACCCGGATAGGTTCTAACGAAAGTTCGATTTACCGGTATTTCGAAAACAAGCATAAGTTCCTGATCTACCTGACCTCCTGGTACTGGGGTTGGAAAGAGTATCAACTCGTGCTCACCACCAACAGTATACAGGACGAAGCGGTAAAGCTCGAAAAGGCGTTGGAGGTGCTCACAGAGCCCGTGGAGGAAGATTCTTCGTTTTCGCATATCGATGAGGTGGCCCTTTACCAGATCGTGATCAACGAGTATTCCAAATCCTTCCTAACCAAGGAGGTAGACCGTGAGAATAAGGAGGGTTATTTTGAAATCTACAAACGCATGGTTGGAAGGCTCGGCGAAATGATCCGGGCGGTTCAGCCGGGATACGCCTATGCCGGGAGCCTGGCCAGTACGGTAATGGAAGGATCCCTATACCAGCATTTTTTGATGGACCATTTCCCCTCCCTAACGGATTGTACGGATGACCGTTCGCTCTTTGACTATTTGCGTCATTTGGTATTCTCATCCCTAAACCTTGAAACCCATGGTTAAAACTATGATGACAGCCTGGCAACGGCTGATGGGCATGCTGACCCTCGAGAAAAAGGATGTGTTCCAGGTGTTCTACTACGCCATTTTCGCAGGGCTCGTAAACCTTTCCCTTCCCCTTGGGATACAGGCCATAATCAACCTTATACAGGGGGCGCAGGTAAGTACTTCCTGGATTGTCCTGGTCGTTCTGGTGACCCTGGGGGTAGCTTTTGTGGGCATCCTGCAGCTGATGCAAATCCGGATCATTGAAAACCTCCAGCAAAAGATTTTCACCCGGGCTTCCTTCGAATTTTCCTACAGGTTCCCTAAGATCAAGATGGAACAATTGTGGGGGTATTACCCCCCGGAGCTCGCCAACCGGTTCTTTGATACCCTTACGGTGCAGAAGTCCCTGGCCAAGATCCTGGTGGATTTTCCGGCAGCCCTGTTGCAGATCATATTCGGCCTGCTGCTGCTCTCTTTCTATCACCCGTTTTTCATTATCTACGGGCTGTTGCTGGTCCTGCTGATCTACGTGGTGTTTAAGTTCACCGCCCAGCGCGGGCTGGAGACCAGTCTGGCGGAATCCAAGAACAAATACCGGGTGGCCCATTGGATCCAGGAGGTGGCCCGGTCCATTGTCAGCTTCAAGCTGTCGGGAAAGACGAGCCTCGCCATCGATAAAAACGACTCCCTGGTGAGTTCCTACCTGGATGCACGGGAAAGCCATTTCAAGGTGCTTGTAATCCAGTTTATCCAGATGATCGGCTTTAAGGTCCTCGTGACGGCAGGACTCCTGCTGATCGGCGGACTGCTGGTGCTGAACCAGGAGATGAACATCGGTCAGTTCGTGGCCGCAGAAATCATCATCCTCCTGGTGATCAGCTCTGTGGAGAAGCTCATTTTGGGCCTGGAGACTTTTTACGACCTGCTGACGTCCCTCGAAAAGCTGGGACAGGTGGTGGACAAGGAACTGGAGCCCATAGGGGGGGAACGCCCATTTACGGCGGACGAGGGCTTC
>JAWWDW010000205.1:0-4398 GCA_033719735.1 Robiginitalea sp.
GGAAAATAGGCCCGGATCAACCACATCAGGCCCCAGGCAATACCCGTCAGCAAAAGAAATGTCAGCGCAATACCGCCCACGAACCAAAGGGCCCGGAGGGGTTGTCCGAGCAATTGGGCGGCCACCACCCAAATTCCCAAAAGGATGAGAACAAGCACCCCTGCGGTGAGCCTGCGGGAACGCGGGCTGTCCTGCTGACCGACCCGCAGTACGGAAAGCGGGCTTATGAACCAGCTGCTCAGCAGGGGCAACAGGCCAAAGAGTACCGCCATCAATAACCCCAGGCCAATTCCCAGAAAGACCGGACCCCAGTGGGTTGCCCACTCCAGCTCCACAGGCAGGAAATCCCGGACGACCCTGGGGAAGATTTGCTGCAATACCAGGCCCAGGGAAGAACCGATGATCCCACCGAGCAAGCCGATGCCGGCAATCTGGATCAGAAAGATGAGGAAGGCCTGCTTTCGGGAGGCCCCCATACATTTCAAAACGGCAATAAAGGCCCGTTTTTCCTTCATATAGATGTGGACAGAACTGGCGATCCCCAGGCAGCCCAGCAACAGGGCAATAAAGGCCACGAGTTTGAGGAAGCGCCCGACGTTTTCAAACCGCCTCCCCAGGCGCTGGCTCGTATCTGTGTGCAGGTCGAGGTCTGCATCCTCAGCATCCAGTACCGGGTCCAGTTTGTCGTATAAAACCTCCAGGTCCGTTCCTGGGGGGGCTTTGAAATAATAGTTGTATTCCAGGCGACTCCCGGTCTGTACCAGGCCGGTTGCCTCAAGGGTGTGGTAGGGGATCCATACTGCCGGGGCCACTGAGGTGGAAACCACCGTGTTCCCGGGTGCTTCCAGCAACCTTCCACCAATGGCAAAAACCCGCTCCCCTATCTTGATGGAATCTCCGGCCTGCAGGCCAAATTGCAACATCATCGTAGCATCCACCAGGGCAGACCCGGTGTCCTGATACTCCGAAGCCGCGGATTCCGGCTGGGTCCGCAATTCCCCGTAAAACGGATAATCGCCTTCCATGGCCCGCACCCGGATCAGCTTACTGCCTTCCTTGCCGGGGAAAATCGCCATGGAGACAAAATTCACCTCCCGGCTCCGGGGACCGCCCAGAGAATCGATGATCTCCTGTACCCGTTCGTTGGCAGGATGGTCACTGTCGATCAGGTAATCCGCCCCCATGAGTTCCCTGGACTGACCGGAAATGGTATCTTCAAGGGTCCTCCCGAAGTTTTGGATGGAAACCAGGGCGGCTATCCCCAGTACAATGGCACTCATAAACAGTACCAGCCGTTTGAGACTGGCACGGCCATCCCTCCATGCCATGCGGAACAACCAGGATGTGCCCGCCGAATTCCCGGGTGGATTCATACCGTGCCTGTTTTGACGGATTCGAGGATGCGGCCTCCCTGCAGCCTCATAAGTTCATTGCAGCGGCTGGCGAGGTTCATGTCATGGGTTACGATGACCAGGGTGGTCCCGGCTTCCTGGTTCAGGTCAAAAAGTAACTGGACCACACGTTCGCCCGTCTCCTGGTCCAGATTCCCGGTGGGTTCATCGGCAAAAAGGATTTCAGGCCTGTTGGAAAAAGCCCGTGCCAGGGCTACCCGCTGTTGTTCGCCTCCCGACAACTGACTGGGATAGTGGTGTGTGCGGTCCCCGAGGCCTACTTTGCCCAAGAGGGTCCTGGCCACTTCAGTAGCCTGCCTGTCCCCCCGCAATTCCAAGGGGACGCTGACGTTTTCAAGGGCTGTAAGGGTTGGGAGGAGCTGAAAATTCTGGAATATAAACCCGACTTTTTCATTGCGAAGGGCTGCCCGCTGATCCTCGGAAAGATCCTCCAGGTTTTGCCCGCACAGGGTGACAGAGCCTGAAACCGGGGTATCCAGTCCTGCACAAAGGCCCAAAAGGGTGGTCTTACCGCTGCCTGAAGGTCCCACGATCGCATAACTGGTCCCCGATGAGACGGAAAAGGAAATATCCTCCAGGACCGTGAGCTCAGAACCGCCGCTTTGGTAGGTTTTTCTAAGCTGCTGAACGTTTAATATCTTTGACATAACACGGTTTAAGTCTGATATGAAGCCGCAAAAATTACACATTAGAATCCAGAAAAACAGGAAATCCACATGGTCAGATTCTTAAAGTTTCGTTATATTTTCCTCCTTTTGCTCATCCTCGGCTGCGGAGAAGGCACGAATCAGAAAAACCCGGAAAGCGGGGAGTCGAATGCTGCTCAGGAAGAAAGCAGCACGGATGCACAGAAGGATCAGACCATCCTTTTTTTCGGGGATTCCCTTACCGCCGGACTGGGTCTGGATCCCAACCGCGCTTTTCCCGCCCTCATAGGGCAGCGTCTGGACTCCCTTGGATATTCCTATGAAGTGGTCAATGCAGGGCTGAGCGGGGAAACCACGGCCAGCGGCCGCAACCGCCTGGACTGGGTACTGCGACAACCGGTGGATATTTTCATTCTGGAACTTGGGGCCAATGACGGATTACGGGGGATCCCCCTGGAGGAAACCCGGAAAAACCTGGAGGCCATGATCCTCAGGGTGCGGGAAAAATTCCCGGATGCCAGAATCGTCCTTGCGGGCATGCAACTCCCTCCCAACATGGGGCCCGAATACACCGCTTCGTTCCGGAAAATTTTCCCGGAACTGGCTGAAAAACAGGATGTTTTATTGATTCCCTTTTTGCTGGACGGGGTGGGCGGTGTCCCGGAGCTCAACCAGGAAGATGGTATTCATCCGACAGCGGAAGGTCACCAGATCGTAGCCGAAAACGTGTGGAAAGTCCTGAGTGTTGCCGTGGAAGAAGGCGGCAACATACGCTCCTAGGCCAGTTTTGGCCGATTCTCCCGGGTAGTGAAGGTAAGGGCTTTTTTCACCCTGGCATTCGGACGGCGGTACAGACGGGCTACCCGATGCTCCTGTGCCTCTATCTTCAGGAGAATCCTGGAAACGGGCACCAGTTCCATGGCGATGGTTTCCACCCTGGGTTCGGGTTTGCGGTCCTGTCCCTGGGCAAAAAGGGTAAAAAACAGGAGCAGTGCGAGCGTCGTCAGTGTCTTCATCTGTAATGGGTTCAATCCTACTTTCTAAACGGGGCAGGCCGTGTCTTTTTCCGTGTAAATCGTCAAAAGGACGTACTTTCCGGGTGTCAGGGAAAAACTTCGGCAAGGGGTTCGAAAGCATCGATCACCGGGGGGTAAACCCCGGGCGGATCATCGGAGAAACAAGGCGTTTATCGGGGCTCCCCTTTAAAATATCCCAGCAGTTCCATGGGATCCGGACAATTCTGGCGGAAAAAGGGAAGTTCGGCCAATGAACAGACCCCCGGGTAGTCTCCACGGAAACCCTGGAGGTCGTAAATCAGCTGAAAATGCAGGTGGGGTGCATATCCGCCATTCACTTGTGAGGAACCCAAATGCCCTATCAGGTCTCCCTTCCGTATGGGCTTTCCCTCATACAAACCCTGCAGGCTGCTCCTGGAGAGATGGCCGTAGAGGGAATGGACCGACTTCTCCCCGAATCGGTGTCTTATCAGGAGCACCGGCCCGTAATCCCCGGGGGCGGTCCGATCTGACCAACTGTGTATAAAACCCTCCCAGGGAGCATATACGCCGGTTCCTGCCGCTGTCCAGAAATCTACACCGAGGTGATACTCCCTCGCTTGTTCAGCATCCGGGTTAAAATTGTCAAAGCCTCTGTAGAGATCCCGTTTTTCCAAATACCCGCCCCAGCCAACCTGACCCCCTGTTTCCCTGAGGAACTCGCGTAAATATGCCCGACAGCGATCGACATCCAGGGGGGCATCCCCCCAGAAGGGATTGTTGGCAGAAAAATCCACTTCCCTGTAGGTTTCAAGGGGAATTCGCGGGTCGAGAACGGGATGTGCTTTCACATTCGAAGAATTACGCTGCAAAATAGTGAAATCAGGTTGTTACACCCCCCCAACCTTTGCCGGGGAAGGGTTCGCCGGGGGAGAATTAACATTTTTTAAAGCAGGGATGGAACCTGGAGTTTGTAATTTCGAAAAAAATCCAATGACCCTATGAAAAAGACCCTGAACTACCTCCTTTTCAGCCTGGTACTGTTGTCGGGTACTTCCTGCCAGTCCAGAGGGAAAAAGCAACCGGACGCGAAACTGGCCGAAAAATCCATCGAACAAACCAGGCCCCTGCAGGACCTCTCACAATACGAGACCGCCTATTTTGCGAGCGGGTGCTTCTGGTGCGTGGAAGCCATCTTCGAAAGCGTCAAAGGAGTAGCCGAGGTAGTCTCCGGATATGCCGGCGGGGAGGAAGAAAATCCTACCTATGAGCAGGTGAGCTACGGGCGTACCGGTCATGCCGAGGCCGTAGAGGTGTATTACGACCCTGAGGTAATCAGTTTCC
>JAWWDW010000206.1:0-4387 GCA_033719735.1 Robiginitalea sp.
ATTTATTAGAAAATTCATAATCAGAAACGGGTTAGATTTTTATTTGAATAAGGGATTAAATTATTTGACTAATTGAGCCTGCAAAATTTTGTATGAAGCGGAAGTAAAGCTAATAATAATAAGGAATCTTGGCAGGAATGTAATGAAAAGACCGATCGGGATTTTTGATTCAGGCCTTGGCGGCCTCACGGTACGACGTGAGATCCTGTCGCTTATGCCCTGGGAAGACACGGTGTACCTGGCAGACAGTGCCAATGCCCCTTATGGGGAAAAATCTTCCCGGGAGATCCTGGAATTCAGCCGGAGGAATACCGAATGGCTGCTCGGGCAGGGCTGCAAACTGATCGTGGTAGCGTGCAATACCGCCACCACCAATGCCATTGAAAGCCTGAGACGGGAATACGAGGTTCCCTTCATCGGGATTGAACCTGCCATTAAACCGGCTGCCCTGGAATCCAGGAGCAAAAAAATCGGGGTGCTGGCCACCCGGGGAACCCTTTCCAGTGCCCTTTTTGCAAATACTTCGAGACTCTACGCCAGGGGGATTGCCGTTTTGGAACAGGAAGGAAAGGGGCTGGTCCGTATCATTGAATCCGGGAAATGGCTTGAAGCGTCCACCAGGGAGCACCTGGAATCCCTGCTGCAGCCAATGCTGTCGGCCGGGATTGACCATCTGGTGCTGGGGTGTACCCATTACCCCCTCCTTATCCCGCAACTGCAGGAAGTCCTTCCGCCTTCCGTAAAGATTCTGGACCCCGGTCCGGCCGTGGCCCGACAGACCCTGGCGGTGCTCACGGCAAATAACCTGTCCCACAAAACGGAACGGGCGCCCCGCCACCGGGTATTTACCACGGGGGATACGGAAGTGATCAATCGCATCCTCGGCTGGCTGGGCTCCCCTGAGGATGCACAACCCCTGTCATTTTAGATTTTTGGAACAAACCGCTGGAAGGTAAAGTCGTAGGTATGCCGCTCGTCCCTGGGGTGGTATTCAGACCAGACCAGTTGCCACCGCCCGGGGTTTAGTTCCGGAAAATAGGTGTCCGCCTCAAACCTTCCGTGGACTCGTGTGAGCTCAACGGCTGTGGCGTGGGGCAAAGCCTGTTGGTAGATTTCACCCCCGCCTATGACAAAGGCCTTTTCTTCCCCTGAGACGACCTCAAGGGCTTCCGGGAGGGAATGCACCACCTGGCAATCCGGGTGTGCTACCTGGTAGTCGCGGTCCCGGGTAATAATGATGTGCCTGCGGTTGGGCAGGGGCTTTGGAAAGGTTTCAAAGGTTTTGCGCCCCATGATCATGGGGTGCCCTGTGGTCCGCTTCTTGAAGTATTTAAAATCATCCGGGAGGTGCCAGGGCAGGTCTCCATCCCTGCCCAGTTCGTTGGATTCGCCTGCCGCTGCAATCAGGATGAGTTCTTTCAAAGGTCTTTTTTTTTAGGAAGTTCGGGGTTTCTGGGAAGTTCGGGAAGCGGATGGCGCGATTCGATCTCCTTTTCCATTTTGCGGATCCGCTCCTGTTGTTTTCTCAGGAGTCTTTCGCGTTGTGCGCGTTCCCACTCCTTGCCCATAAAAGGATCCAGGAGGAATACCTGCACGAAGTGGATTGCAAAAAGGAAGGCCCAGAGCGTGATGCCCCAAAGGTACCAGTCATGGGTTTCTCCATATTTGAGCACCTTGTTGACCACGATGAGGAAGACACACCCGATAAGGAAGGTCACAAAATGCCGGTAGAGCCGTTTTTTTTGCCGGATCCGTCGCTGGGCTTGCTCCAGGAGCTCGTGCTGTTCCGGATCCAGGGCAGGCCCTTTTTTTTGTTTGAAGATCATCCGTTTCCCTATCTTTAAAACAAAGATAAAAGAAATCCAACGCACGCTCCCATGGATCATTTTACCCGGTTCCGAACCCATTTCCCGGCCTTGAGCCAGTATACCTATCTGAACACTGCTGCATGGGGGCTACTGCATGACGGGCTGCTGGAATGGCGTCAGGAACACGATCTCGACTTCCTGATAGGGGGAAGCGTGATGAAGATGGAAGCCCTGTCCCTCCTGGAACAGACCCGGGCCCACCTCGGGAGGTTTTTCAATTGTCCCCCCACGAGGGTTTCCCTGAGCCCGAATTTTTCCCTCGGCCTCAATCTGCTCCTCGAGGGCCTGGAGCCCGAAAGCAGGGTCTTGCTGCTGGAAGGGGATTACCCCTCCCTGAACTGGCCTTTTGAATCCCGGGATTTTCCGGTTCGCATCCTGCCTTCTTCCGCAGATCCGGAAGCGGAGATCTCAGCGTCCCTGGCCGCAGCGCCAACCGATGTACTGGCCCTTTCCCTGGTGCAGTGGGTGGATGGAACCCTGATCAGCCCCGCGTTTCTCAAAGGTTTAAAAGAAGCCTACCCCAACCTGCTTATCATCGCAGATGCCACCCAGTATGCGGGGGCATTTTTGCTGGATTTTGCGGATTCCGGGATCGATGTGCTGGGGGCGAGCGGGTATAAATGGCTCCTGGGGGGCAATGGCAATGGCTTTTTCCTGTTCAGCCCGCAGGCAGAGACACGGTTCCAGGTACGGGCGACCGGCTTCAACTCCGTGGCCCCTGACCTGAGCAGGAAGCATGACATCCCGTTCAACAGGCAGTTGGAGCCCGGCCACCTGGATACCCTTAATTTCGGGAGCCTGGATGTTTCACTCGGACTTCTGGAGGACCTGGGTATGGAAGCGGTAGATCGCTACAACCGCCAGCTAAGCCAGAAGGTCCGGGAGGCACTTGGTTCCCTTTCCCTCCTGGATACAGGCCTCCTTCAACGGGATTCCCACAGCACCATCTTCAACATCCCGGACCCGGGAGGGCGCTATGCGTATCTGAAGCAGCAGGGGATCGTGTGTTCCCCCAGGGGGGGCGGGGTACGGCTGAGCTTTCATTGCTACAACACCGAAAACGACCTTGACCGCCTCCTGGAAGTGTTGAAATCGGAACCCTGAACCTTGTATTTCTCATAATTTAGCCAGGGGAATTTTGAAAAGATGAACAGATCGTAAATCCTATTTTATGAAATTCATAAATCTGATGTAACGAATTGTGTTTTAAGGGTTTTATATGTTGCTTTGTCCCCAAATTATAGAAAACAACTCTATCATGGCAATAAAGAAACAATACCTGAAATCAAAACCTGTGTGCAAGGTAACCTTTACCGTGCCCGCAGAAGAAGCTAAGAAAGTAGCCGTTGTAGGAGACTTCAACGACTGGAACCCCAAGGGCAGCATGCTGAAAAAGCTGAAGAACGGGACCTTTAAAGGGACCTTTGACCTGCCGAAGGAGCAGACTTTTGAGTTCCGCTACCTGATCGACGGGGAGTATGTAAACGATGAGGCCGCCGACCGCTACCAGTGGAACGCGTATGCCGGTGCGGAAAACGCCGTTATCGAGCTCTAAACATTTTTTTTGCAAAGCGAGAAAACCCCGCCATTGGCGGGGTTTTTTATTTTTGGACCACTTCCAGATCAAACGGCAACAGTTCCTTTGATATGGGGATGCGGGTCGTAATGCTCCAGGGTAAAGTCCTCGTAGCGAAAGGCAAAAAGGTCGGTTACCTCCGGGTTGAGTTTCATGGTGGGCAGGGGCCTGGGGTCCCTACTTAGCTGCAGGTGGATCTGCTCCAGGTGGTTGTTGTAGATATGGGCATCCCCGAAGGTGTGGATGAATTCCCCCGGCTCAAGGCCACTGACCTGTGCGATCATGAGGGTCAGCAGGGCGTAGGAGGCGATGTTGAAGGGCACTCCCAGGAAGATGTCGGCGCTGCGCTGGTAGAGCTGGCAGGAGAGTTTCCCGTCGGCCACGTAAAACTGGAAAAAGGCATGGCAGGGCGGCAGGGCTGCCTTGCCGTCCGCCACGTTTTCGGCAAAGGATTTTGAGGTGTCCGGCAGCACGGAGGGGTTCCAGGCAGCCACCAGCATGCGCCGGCTGTCCGGGTTGTTTTTGAGGGTTTGGAGCAACTGCTTCATCTGGTCGATCCCCTGGCTGTCCCAGTTGCGCCACTGATGGCCGTATACGGGCCCGAGGTCCCCGTTTTCATCGGCCCATTCATTCCAGATCCGCACCCCGTTTTCCTGCAGGTATTTCACATTTGTATCCCCTTTCAGAAACCAAAGTAATTCGTGGATGACCGATTTCACATGGATTTTCTTGGTGGTAACCAGGGGGAACCCTTCGGCCAGGTCAAACCGCATCTGGTACCCGAAAACACTAAGGGTGCCCGGTCCCGTACGGTCGGATTTCAGGGTGCCGTGCTGGAGCACGTGCTTCAAAAGGTCGTGATATTGCTTCATAGAGTTGCTGCTAAAGGAGCCCTGGTAATGACAGAAATCCGGGCATCGCCCAAAAGTACGGATTCAACGGG
>JAWWDW010000207.1:0-4385 GCA_033719735.1 Robiginitalea sp.
ATCCTGGGTCGCCAGTTTGTTTTGGGTATTGCCCTGAGGTTGGGTAAAATCTCCCCCGACGGCGTATCCCTGACCCCCATTGAAAAAATCCAGGCTGTAGAGGCCCTGGGTTTCGGATACGGGCTCCAGGGGGGCTGCGAGTACTTCCCAGGTTGTGCCTTTGTCGGGGGAATGGACAATACGCCCCCTCGAAGTTACAATCCAGCAGGCCGGACCTGCGATGGCGATATTGGTATTGCTGGCGGCAAAGGCGCCCTCCCCGGGCAGGGCCGGGGGAAGGTCGTTACAGGATCGCTTTTTCCAGGTGTTCCCGCCATCCCGGGTAAGCAGAATACTCAGGCAACCCTCCATGGCATCCCCCACGGCAACGCCGTTAAGGTCGTCCCAAAACGCCATACTGTCGTAGAAAACCTCTGGATGGTGATCCTGGTAGACCAGCTCCATGGACCCCTGGTCCCCGGTTTTGTACAACAGGGCCGGGCTACCGGCCGAAAGCAGGAAAAAATCGGTGGCGGTATGCCCGGTGGCCCGGAACTCCGGCAAATCCCCCTGGTACTCGATACGACCGGTACGCACGGAATAATCCCGGGTATCCACACTGCCAAAAAGCCCCCCGCTCCCGCCGAATCCAACGCTGCCGGGCATACTTTCCAGCGCCCTGACCGAAAGGGTGTCCCGATACAGGATCTCTATGTCCACCGTTTCGAAGGGGGGCAGTTCTGATTGCTGGGCGCACCCGGCAAGAAACAGCGCCAATAAGGGTATCATTAATCTCATATTTCCGGAATTCAAAGACGCCTAAAGATATCGTTTATCTTTCCAAAACAATACCTTTGCCGGTAATGCGGTTTCACAGGAATTTGATAACGGGGGTCATCGAGGCATTGGATGCCATATTCAACGGTGGGGTTTATGCGGATAAGGCCCTGGAAACCCTGCTGAAGAAAAACCGGCGCTGGGGCAGCCGGGATCGTGGTTTTGTAGCTGAGACGGTCTATGATATCGTTCGGTGGAAGCGACTCTTTTCAGAAATAGCCGGTGTTGCCCCCCCGTATGAAAAGGCAGAAGGCTACCGCCTGTTTGCCGTCTGGGCCCTCCTTAAAGGGTACGCCCTGCCTCCCTGGCCTGAATTCAAGGGGATCCCGGCCAAAGCGGTGCAGCAGCGGCACGCATCCCTTACCGGGATCCGGAAGTTCCGGGAATCCATTCCGGACTGGCTCGACCTTCTGGGGGAAAAAAGTCTGGGGGCCGATACTTGGACCCGGGAGCTGGCTGCCCTGAACCAGCAGGCCGATGTGGTCCTCAGGGCAAACCGCCTCAGGACCACCCCGGAAGCCCTGCAAAAGGAACTGGCTGCGGAAGGAATAGCGACGGATCTCATCCCAGGGTATCCGGATGCCCTCAGGCTCCGTGAACGCGGGAATGTTTTCAGGTCGCAGGCCTTCCGCAAAGGCCTCTTTGAAGTGCAGGACGCGGCATCCCAGCTCGTGGCCCCTTTCCTGCAGGCCGAACCCGGAATGCGGGTAATCGATGCCTGTGCGGGGGCTGGTGGGAAGACCCTCCACCTGGCCGCCCTGATGGAAAACAAGGGGCAACTGCTGGCACTGGACATCTACGATGGAAAGCTGAAGGAACTGAAAAAGCGTGCCAAAAGGGCCTGGGCCTTTAATATAGAAACCCGGCTGATCGCCTCCTCCAAAGTCATCAAGCGGCTCTCAAATACCGCAGACCGGGTCCTGATCGATGCCCCCTGCACCGGCCTGGGGGTGCTCCGGCGCAATCCGGACGCCAAGTGGAAACTGCAGCCCGAATTTGTACAGGAAGTTTGCCTGACCCAACAGGACCTGCTGATGCAGTACAGCGGCATGCTGAAGCGGGGAGGGCAAATGGTCTACGCCACCTGTTCGATCCTGCCGGACGAAAATGAACATCAGGTAGCCACCTTCCTGAAAAGCGGGGCCGGAAAGGACTTCCAACTCCTGGAAGAGCGCCATGTATTTCCCTCCCGGGAAGGTTTCGACGGGTTCTATATGGCACGGCTCGGGCGAAAGGACTGAGCTGTTGACAAAAAGGGGGTACTGTTGATTATTCTGCGGACCGTTTTATGGATGAAAGTAATACCTTTGTAGGCTCAAAAACCTAACAAGCCGGCCGCTCATGATTCACTTTTTCGGAGATCCCAGTTCCACCGTCTACGCCCTTGCCTGCAACGCCGAACTCAGCCCTGATACCGTAAATAAACTCAGCTGGCTCTTCGGCAATATGCCCTACCTGGAAACGGCGTCAGTGGACGCCTTTTTTATTGGCCCCAGGGCGGCCATGGTGACGCCCTGGAGCACCAATGCCACCGAAATTACCCAGAACATGGGGATCGAGGGAATCACGCGCATTGAACAGTACCACCGGGCACAGGCCTCAGACACGGATTTCGACCCGATGCTCTTCCAGAAATTCTCGGGCCTGGGGCAGGACCTCTTCGAGATTGCCCATGAGCCGGAAGCCGTCCGTGACATCCACGACATTCCAGCCTATAACAGGGAGGAAGGCCTGGCGTTAAGCGATGAGGAAATCCACTATCTGGAGGAATTGAGCCAGCGTCTGGGCCGGCCGCTTACCGATTCCGAGGTCTTCGGATTCAGCCAGGTGAATTCTGAACACTGCCGCCATAAAATCTTTAACGGCACCTTTATTATTGACCACAGGGAAATGCCGGAGTCCCTTTTTAAACTCATTCGGAAAACTTCGGAAACACACCCCAACGACATCGTATCGGCCTATAAGGACAATGTGGCTTTCCTGAAAGGACCCGAAGTGGTGCAGTTTGCCCCGGGAAGGCCGGATGTCCCTGACTGGTACGGGGAAAAGCCTTTTTCCTCTGTGCTTTCCCTCAAGGCCGAAACCCACAACTTCCCAACCACTGTGGAGCCCTTCAACGGGGCGGCCACGGGTTCCGGGGGGGAGATCCGCGACCGGCTCGCCGGGGGAAAAGGGGCCCTGCCCCTGGCCGGGACTGCAGTCTATATGACGGCCTACTCCCGCCTGGAGGAAAACAGGCCCTGGGAACAGCATGTGGCGGAACGAAACTGGCTGTACCAAACCCCCATGGACATCCTGATCAAGGCTTCAAATGGGGCCTCGGATTTCGGGAACAAGTTCGGGCAACCCCTTATCAGCGGGTCTGTACTTACTTTCGAGCACCAGGAAGCCGGCCGGATGCTGGGCTACGACAAGGTAATCATGCTGGCCGGGGGAATCGGGTATGGAAAAGCCGACCAGGCGTTGAAGGACACCCCGAAAAAGGGGGACCGCATCATCGTACTCGGGGGGGATAACTATCGCATCGGAATGGGAGGCGCAGCAGTCTCCAGTGCGGATACGGGAGAATTCAGCACCGCTATAGAACTCAATGCCGTTCAGCGTTCCAACCCGGAGATGCAGAAACGGGCTGCCAACGCCATCCGCGGGTTGGTCGAAAGCGAAGAGAACCCGGTCGTTTCTATCCACGATCACGGGGCAGGCGGGCACCTGAATTGCCTTTCTGAACTGGTAGAGGAAACCGGGGGTTACATCCATCTGGACAAATTACCTGTGGGGGATCCCACCCTATCGGCCAAAGAGCTGATCGGGAATGAATCCCAGGAACGGATGGGGCTGGTGATGCACCCCGGGGACATGGCACTGCTGGAACGGATCTCCCAACGGGAACGGGCCCCCCTCTACAATGTGGGGGAAGTGACGGGAGACCGGCGGTTCACCTTCGCCTCCCCCACGGAAACCCCCATGGACCTGCAGCTCTCCGATATGTTCGGGAGTTCTCCCAAAACCATTATGGAGGACCGGACCATTGAGCGCGAATACGGGGAGGTCACCTACCAGATTGAACACTTCCACGAATACCTGGAGCAGGTACTGCAACTGGAAGCAGTTGCCTGCAAGGACTGGCTGACCAACAAGGTAGACCGGTGCGTGGGGGGGCGCGTGGCCAAACAGCAATGTGCCGGGCCCCTGCAATTGCCTCTGAACAACTGTGGGGTCATGGCCCTGGATTTTCAGGGAAAAGAAGGCATCGCAACCTCCCTGGGACACTCTCCGGTATCCGCCCTGATCGATCCGGAAGCCGGGAGCCGGAACAGCATCGCAGAAGCCCTGACCAACCTGGTCTGGGCGCCCCTGGAAAAGGGCTTGCAATCCGTCAGCCTGTCTGCCAACTGGATGTGGCCCTGCAACAACGAAGGGGAAGACGCGCGCCTGTACCAGGCTGTAAAGGCCGCTTCGGATTTCGCCATCGCCCTGGGCATCAACATTCCAACCGGAAAGGACTCCCTTTCCATGAAACAGAAATATCCGGACCGGGAGGTTTTGGCCCCGGGCCCCGTGATCATTTC
>JAWWDW010000208.1:0-4372 GCA_033719735.1 Robiginitalea sp.
TCCGCGCCCTCCAGCACAGGTCGACCTCTTCCTGATGTGCAAAATAATCCGGGTCAAACCCCCCGAGCTCCCTGAAAACTTCGTTCCTGATGAACATGCATGCTCCCGTGGCCCAGAAGATCTCACGCGTATCATCGTACTGCCCATGATCTTCCTCCAGGCTCTGGAAAATCCGTCCCCGGCAAAAGGGATACCCAAAGCGATCGAGGAACCCACCGGCAGCCCCGGCATATTCAAAGAACGCCGGACGATTCAGGTCCTTGATTTTGGGCTGCACAATTCCGATATCCGAATTTTGTGCAAACAGCTCCAAAACCGGGGCCAACCACCCTTTGGTCACCTGCACATCGGAGTTGAGCAGGCAGAACAGGTCGGCGTCCACTTCCCTGAGGGCTTCGTTGTACCCTCCGGCAAACCCGTAATTTTCACGGTTTTCAATGATCCGTACACCCGGGTAATGTGACCTCAGGAAAGCTACCGAATCATCGGACGATGCATTGTCGGCTACAATCAGCTGGGCCCCTTCACTGTAGGCAGTAACAGCGGGTAAAAACCGCTCTAACAAGTGCTTACCGTTCCAGTTCAGAATCACGATTGCAAGGGAGGGCATGGCGGGCTTCGGAAGGTTTGGGTTCTAAGAAAATTAAAGGGCACAAAGTACGTAAATATTTCTCAAAGGTTGGCGGGTCCCAAGCGCATTGGTTACGGGAGACTACAAGTCCTGAAATGCCGGAAGTTCCCTGAGGAAGGTGTACTTTTTTTGGGTGTAATCCATTTGACAAAAATAATGGTCCAGCCCATTGGTGACCATCAGGAATGCTGCCCGGGCCTTCCAGTTGTACCGGGCGATCTGGTCAAAGACCGCCTGGTCAATGGAAACACCTGGTGCCTTGCATTCCACAAGGAGCAGGATACTGCCGTCAGGATGGCAAACTGCGATGTCCAGGCGTTTTTCAAGCCCCTCCACCATTAGTTGCCGTTCGACCAGCGTCCGGCCCGAAGGATATCCCTTATCCCTGATCAGGAATTGCAAACAGTGCTGACGCACCCATTCTTCGGGGTTCAGGGGCACGTATTTTTTGCGGACGGGATCAAAAACCAGCGATTTATTTTCCCTACTTTTGATCTTCAGGCTGTATTTGGGAAAATTCAGGGGAATCATGCGCTTTTCTGGTCAATGCGATGGATGAAGTAAAGAAGATTATCGAAGATATACAAAAAGGAACTCCGGCACCCCTTTATTTTCTGATGGGGGAGGAGCCCTACTATATCGACCGGATTGCAGACTATATCGGGACCCATGTCCTTTCCGAGCAGGAGAAGGGCTTTAACCAAATGGTACTTTACGGGAAGGATGTAACGGTGGATGAAATCATTTCACACGCCAAACGGTTTCCGATGATGTCCGAATACCAGGTGATCATCGTACGGGAGGCCCAGCACCTGAGCCGGACCATTGAGAGCCTGAGCTCCTATGCAGCCCAACCACAACCTACCACCATCCTGGTGATCTGCTTCAAATACAAAAAGCTGGACCGCCGTAAAAAACTTATGAAAACACTGCGGGACTCCAATGCCGTGGTTTTCGAGAGTAAAAAGATGTATGAAAACCAGGTGTCAGACTGGATCCGTCGGGTTTTGCTGGGGTCGGGCTACAAGATTTCCCACAAGGCAGCTGCCCTGCTGGTGGAATACCTGGGCACGGACCTGAGCCGGATCTACAATGAGCTCGAGAAACTGAAGGGGATACTTCCCCAGGGATCTGAGATCGACCCCGGGGTGATTGAAATGCACATCGGCATCAGCAAGGATTACAACAACTTCGAATTGAAGAACGCCATCGCAGCGCGGGATATCCCCAGGGCTACCCGGATCATCAAATACTTCGCGGAAAATCCGAAGGAAAACCCCTTTGTGATGACAGTCTCCCTTCTGAACACCTTTTTTTCCCAGTTACTGCAGTACCACGGCCTTCAGGATCACAGCCCGAAAAATGTGGCCAGGGCACTGCATATCAACCCCTACTTCGTCAGTGAATACCAGACGGCAGCCCGGAATTACCCGATGAAGAAAGTCAGCCGCATCATCAGTGTGCTAAGGGAAATGGACCTCAAGGGCAAGGGGGTTGGGTCTCCGTCCCTGAAACAGGAAGACCTGCTCAAGGAACTCTTGCATAAAATCCTGTAGCCTACTTTTTATCCGCACTGTAGGCCCCGGGTCCCAATAGCAGGATCGTTAGGAATACCAGCAGAAACAGCAGTGATTTTTCCTTGGATCCAAAGGGGTCCCCGGCGTGTTGGATCAGGCCGGCGACGAGCATGGTGATCACGATGGGGATACTTGCCCACCGGGTCTTGAAACCGATCAGGACCAGGATAGCGCAGAGGAACTCGGAAAAGACGGCCAAAAAAAGCGTCGGGGCGGCACCAATCCCAAGCGGGTCCGCAAATTCGATGGGGCCTTCCGCAAAAAGTCGCTGGAGTTTGGGGACTCCATGTGTAAGTAGCAAACCTGCACCGCCAATCCTGAGAATGGCAAGTCCAAGGTTGTTTTGTAGGGAACTTTTCATAAGTAGTTGGGTGTTTGCATTCCCACTAATTTATCATTATTGCTCAGTATTTCCCAAGATTTTTCAGAATTCTTGCGGTTTCCCGTATCAATACGTCGCTGTTTTCACGGTTAAAGGGGAGGGGGGGTTTAATCTTCAGCACATTGTTTGAAGGCCCATCCGTGCCGATGAGGATAAAGGATTCCCGCAATTCGTTTTTTAACGCCTGTGCCGCCGCGGTTGCCGGGAGGCCTTCGGAAGTCATGAGTTCCACCCCGATAAAAAGCCCTTCACCCCGTACGTCCCCGATGATGGGAAAAACTTCCCCCAGTTCCCTGAACGCATTCATCAGGTAGCTCCCTGTCTGAGCGGCACGCTCCCGAAGGCCTTCTGCTTCAATCACTTCCAGCACCGCCAGCCCTGCCGCACAGGAAACCGGGTTGCCGCCAAAAGAGCTGAAGAATTCCGGACCGGAATCAAAACTGGAGGCGATGGCCTCGGTGGTTATCACGGCCCCTATGGGATGCCCGTTCCCCATGGGTTTGCCCAGGATCACCATATCCGGGACAACCCCATACATCTCATACCCCCAGTTCCAGCTGCCCAGCCTGCCAAAACCCACCTGGACCTCGTCGCTGATACAGACCCCGCCCTGGGCCCGCACAGCGTCATAGACAAGCGGCAGGAACCCGACCGGAAGGGGAACCTGTCCCCCGCATCCCATAATGGGCTCGGCCAGGAAAGCGGCGATTTCATGCGGGTGTCTTTGTACCAAAACTCCGTATCGATCTGCGAAATGCCTCCCGGCGGTACCATCATCGGGCAGCCCGCTTCCAAAGACCTTCGGCATGGGTCCCAGGACGGTGTCCGGATAGGTAGCCCCTTTTTTATGTTTGTAATGGCTTACCCCAATACACGCCTCCGTATTCCCGTGATATCCGTTTTCCACCGCAAGTACCTTTCGCCTTCCGGTATGCGCCCTGCTGAGGCGCAGGGCCAGGTCTGTGGCTGCACTCCCCGAATTCACCAAAAATACGCGGCAGAGCTCGGGGGGGAACCGCTCCAGAAGGCGTTCGCCGTAATCGAGCAGTTCGTCATACAGGTAGCGGGTATTGGTGTTGAGCCGCCTCAGGGTGTCGGTGGTCGCCTGTACCACCCTGGGGTGGCAATGCCCGGCAAGCATGATGTTGTTATAGGCATCCAGGAAGGTCCGCCCCTTGTGATCAAACATATACTGAAAGGCGGCCCGCCTCATCACGATCGGTTTTTTATAGCTGATCGAAAGGGAAGGGGCAAAGAGCTTTCCCCGCCGCTTCAGGTAGGTCTGCGGGTCTGGTGAGGTGGGGGGCGTTAACCCCACTGCTTCCAGAAAAACACTGCGGGCCCTTTCCGGAGATATCCCTATCCATTTTCGCATCAGCGTTTTCATCTGGGTTTCGCTTATGCTGATATAACCGGACCCATGCTGTTTGTCCTTGGCTCGGGCGCTGTTGCAGAGGCTCATACACATGCGCCCGGCGATGAGATAGTACAGCAGGCTTAGTTCCTGTTCCTCCAGAGGGACCCGCTTGTGGTATGCCTTAATGACCTTGGAGGCAGCCGACAGGGGGTCGGGGGCGTCGGCGAGGACATAGGGCAGGGCCACGGCCAGCTCCCCGATAAGCCAGGAATAGGTCATATCCCCGAAATCGATGATCCCGGTAACCCTTCCCGCCTGCGTGAGGACATTCCAGTCGTTCGCATCATTGTGGATAAGGGCCTTCCGCAATTCGTGTTTTCGGGTCAAAACTTCCGCCCTGAACTGCAGAAGGAAATAAGAGATCA
>JAWWDW010000209.1:0-4371 GCA_033719735.1 Robiginitalea sp.
GGCTGTAGCTCTGCCAGTTGGATTGCTTCACGTTTTCCCCAAGGGCGAATTTGATAAACTTCGGCATGTCCGTATAGAGCATTTCATCGGCGCTCTTTCCCCATTTCAACTTGAAGATCGCAGAACGACCTCCGATGGGGTTGGCCGAGCCAAGGAGCAACTGCACGGTGGTGAACCCGCCCCCCAGGTTGCGATAAATGTTGATGTCCTCAGGGTCCAGCACGTCAGCCATCTTTACTTCCGCAGAGGAGTTGTGCCCGGCTTCGTTGATGTCAAGCCCGGCGATATGGCTGTGTTCATCAATGATTCCTGCGGTGAGGTGTTTACCCGTGGCGTCCACCACTTTGGTCCTTCCACCCGACAGGTTCTGCCCGATCCGGGCAATCTTCCCGTCCCGGACCAGCACGTCCGTGTTCTCGAGGATGCCTTCTGCTTCCCCGGTCCAGACCGTGGCATTCTTAAAGAGTACATCCTCCTGCCTGGGAAGTTGCCTGTAGCCAAAGCCCACATTGGGGTAGCTCAGGGGTACCATTTGGGGAGCTGTTGCATCCGTTTCTTTGTCTTTCTTTCCACCTTCCTTGTGAGGCCCTGTTTTCCGGGCTGTAAACCGCGTATCACGACCATCGGGTAAAACCAGTTTTCCCGTGAGGTTGTCGGAACCGGACCGCACCAGGCCGGTCATGCGGTAGCGGTCGTCCCCGTCTGTGAAGGCAATATCCACCCAATCCCCTTTATAGCTCATTTTGGAGGAGAGTTTGGCCGTATCCCGTTTTACTTCGAGCTTGGGACTGCCCGCCGCTCCGCTTACGGACAGGGCAAATTCCTTTCCACCGGCCTGCAGGCTGTATTCGCCCCGGATATCTTTCTGGTCCATGTCCGCCAATACATGCCGCCGGCCCGTCACCCAGTTTTCATAGAGGGTGGTGCCTGAATCGAACACGGGTCCCGAAGTGATCAGGAAGTTGGCGTACCTGCCTTCCTGCAGGGAACCGATTTCCGCTGATTTACCCAACAACCGGGCTGGCTCCGTGGTGAGCGCTTCCAGGGCCCTGGCTTCAGAGAGCCCGTATTCCATGGCCTTTCGAATTTTTTTGTGTACGTCTTTGGCATTCTTGAGGCCCTTAAGGGTGAAGGCAAAGGGAATGCCGTTTGCTTCGAGGACCGAAGGGTTTGAGGGCGCCTGGTTCCAGTGGCGCATGTCTTCCAGGTTGACGTACTCCGCCTGGTAGGGGTTGGAGACATCAAAGGCATCCGGGAAATCGAGCGGTACCACCAGGGAAGCCCCCGTAGTTTTGATATCTGAGATATTCTCGTATTCCTGGCCTCCGGCAAGGATTACATATTGAATTCCGAAGGCATCTCCGATCCCGTCCGCACGGAGCACATGCCCTTTGTCTCCGGCGGCGAAGAACTGCACCAGGTTCCTGTTTTCGAGCAGGGCTTCCAGGGAACGGTCCGTGGTGGCTACATTTCCTTTATCATACCAGTCCGCGTCGTAGTACATCTGCCGCAGCAGGGCCATGGACCCCATCAGTGAGGTGGGGTAGGATTGCTGTTTGGCGATGCTCTTGTCAAAGGAGAAATACTGTCCCGAGGTGTCGTCCAGGAGGCGTTCGGCGTCATTCCCTTTTCCGTTGAGGGCAACCAGTACCCCCGTCCCCCGGGCGATACCGTCCTGTATGTGGCTGTTAACGACCCCAAACCCGAGCTCCCGCAGCTTCCCGGCTTCCCCGTCATCGTATTTATAGGCAGAAACGGCATGCTGCTCCGGCATGATGTGGTCGTTCCAGTAATAGCCTTCCCGGCTGGGGCCATACTGGGCGGAACGGCCACCCCCGGGGCTTCGTTTGGGTTGTTCCACCCCGAAGGAAGAAAATACATCGATAAAGGAAGGATAAACCGATTTGCCCTCCAGATCCATTACGATGCTGTTGGCGGGAATATCCACCTTTTTGCCCACCGCGATAATTTTTCCCTCATGGACCACGAGGGTTCCCTTGTCGATCACCTGACCCGGGCTTATGTAGATGCGGGCATTGGTAAGGGCAGTGTAGTTGTTGTTGCTCGCCTTAACCCCGTCGTTTTCGGGGAAGTATTTTTGGGCAATAGCAACGTATCCCAACCCCAGAAAGGCCAGGAGGGCAAGTTTCCATTTCATGGTTCTTTAGCATTTTGAATTAGTCGCACCTAAAATAGGATATTTCAGAGGCATAGGTCCGCCGGGTTGTTTTTTTAACGTTTCTTTAAAGACTGAAAATACCCCTGCCTTAAAAGTCCGGATGCTCCCGGTAGTAGGATACCATAAGGGAAACCACCCGGTTGTAGGAACGGATCCCGTCCTTCTGCCTGTTCACCTGCAGGTAGCTGTCAAAAATGGATTTGAAAACGGGTTCCATCGGGTTTTGGAAGGCCTTCCAGAATTCCTGTAATTCCCTGAAATTGGCCCGGACCCCGGGATTCAAACCTTCGCGAAGTCTCTTGAAGGCCTCCTTGTCCCTTCGATTCACTTCAGAGAGGCAGTAACTCAGCCCATAGGCGTAGGCGCTGTATCTGAAATACGGATCCTGGTTCCGCAACGTGACCAGATAGCCGATGAAATTGGTTTCGTTTTCGGCTGAATACCCCAGCTGGTGCCCGATTTCATGCCCGCAGACCACCGGATACCGGAACAGGGGCAGCCGGTTGTTCACCTGCGCTTCCCCGGTGAAGGGATTCAGGTATCCCCCATATCCCATATAGGAAAGGGCGGTGCTGAAAAGGGAGGGTTTCAGGCTGGCGGTTTGGTAGCGGAATTCCGGGAAATCCACGGAAAGTCGGTCATAGGCACCGATGGTGGCAGCGCGGATTTCCTTCCGGCTGTGGGGTACCTTTACGGCCCGGAGGGAATCCCCGGCCAGGGCCACCTGAAGGGAGTTGGCCCTGTCGGCAAGGTGGGTGCTCAGGCGGATCAGTTCCTCTGTGGTATAGGTTTCCTTCATCCCAAAGGATTTAGACAGGGGCTGGCGGAAATAATTGGTCCCCCAAAGCAGGTAAAAACTGAAATGTACAATGGAGAACACCACCAGCACATCCCGTAGAAAACTCCAGGGGTGATGAAGGATCCAATGCCTTTTACGGATGAGGTACCCCAACCCCAGCACGCCCAGGAAAAAATAGCAGATATCCCCCACTGAAAATGGGACCCAGCCATAAAGCGTCCTGAAAAAGACAGCCATGTACGGGTAGATCCCCCGGCTGTACCAGGTTTCCACCCAATCCGGATGTCGGGCCAGCCAGGCCACCACTGCGATCTGCAGCAGGAGGGAGGCGGCAATTGCGTTTTTAAGCCGGGGCACCATGGAGTAAAAATAGCTATTTATCATTCCCGGCTTGGGCCTATTGGTTATTTTTGAACTCAAAACCCACCTTATGACCGATGACATTGCAGCACTGCAGCCCAGCGACGTCTGGAAGCATTTCGCCCAACTCAACGCCGTCCCCAGACCTTCCAAAAAGGAGGAACGGGTGATTGCTTTTATGGAGCATTTTGGAAAATCCCTGGGACTGGAAACCCGTACGGATGCGATTGGAAATGTGTTGATCCGCAAACCGGCGAGCCCTGGGATGGAAACTCGCAAAAAGGTGGTCCTCCAGGCCCACCTGGACATGGTACACCAGAAAAACCGGGATACGCACTTCGATTTTGATGCCGAAGGAATACAGATGTACCGGGACGGGGACTGGGTAAAGGCCCGGGGCACAACCCTGGGTGCGGACAACGGCCTTGGGGTTGCGGCCATCATGGGGGTTCTGGCCTCTGATACGATTGCCCACCCGGCCCTGGAAGCCCTTTTTACCATAGACGAGGAAACGGGGATGACCGGCGCCAAGGGCCTGGACCCGGGCTGGCTGGAGGGGAGTATCCTGCTGAACCTCGATACAGAAGAAGATGATGAACTGGATGTGGGTTGTGCCGGGGGCGTTGATGTAACTGCGGAAGGTACCTATACGCCGGCTGCCCTTGCGGATAACAGCGTTTGCCTGCATCTGGTGATCAAAGGCCTGAAAGGCGGCCATAGCGGCATGGATATCCACAAGGGGCTTGGCAATGCCAATGTGCTGCTCACCCGACTGCTACTGGCCTGCCGGGAAGCTGCCCCCTTTGCTCTTTCAGAGTTTCAGGGAGGTACGCTCCGCAATGCGATACCCCGGGAAGCCCATGCCATCCTGGGGATAGCCCCTGAAGCCTCCGGGGCTGTCAGGGAAGCCTTCGAAAGGGAGAAAAAGGCCATCTTCGAGGAATTTAGGTCCATAGAACCCGGCCTGCACCTTGGTATGGCGGAACATGCCCTGCCGGAATCCAGAATGAAACCTGAGGATACCACAAAACTA
>JAWWDW010000210.1:0-4326 GCA_033719735.1 Robiginitalea sp.
AGGTGCTGATTTACGCACCCTGCGGATCCCGTTTTGCAGACCTGGCCCGGGCCCGGGGGTTCGAGGTTTGGGAGGAAGCTTTTGCAGACCGGGCCTATACGGCTGACGGCAGCCTGGTTTCCCGGAAGAAACCCGGGGCCCTCCTTACCAGTCCGCAACAAGTGAGCCGGCAGGTCAGGGAAATGGTCCTCTCCGGCAGGGTGCGCTGTATGGACGGTTCCTATTTTTCCCTGGATCCAAAAACGTACTGCCTGCACGGGGATACCCCCAATGCTGCAGAAATCCTCAGATTTCTCGTAAATTTCCTCTCCGGGGATTCAATTCACGTCCAAAAATGAACGCGCCTCCTTTTGAAATAAAAATGTACGGCCCAAATGCCCTTTTGCTGGAATGGCCCAAAAGGGTGGACCTGAAGATCCTGATGGATATCCTGTCCTTCCAGGAATACCTTCGCAAAAACCACCTGTCCGGGGACGCCTGGGAATTCGTGCCCATTTACCACTCCCTCACCCTGATCAACCGGGCTGCAGATGCCCCAATGGAAGCCATCGTTAAGGCACTCCCTGATTGGTATCATGCATGTCCGAAGGACCATGCTCCGAAAACCCGGCGCTGGGAGCTTCCGGTTTGCTACGAAGAGCCCTTCGGCCTGGACCTGGCCGATACGGCCCGGCACTTAAAGATGACCCCTGAAGCCCTGATAGCCCTGCATTCGGGCAGGGACTACCGGGTTTACGGCATCGGGTTTTTACCGGGCTTTCTCTACCTGGGGGACATTCCAGAGGCCCTAAAGGTCCCGCGACGCAGGCAACCCAGACTCAAAGTCCCCAGGGGTTCGGTAGGCCTTGCCGGGGAGCAGACCGGCGTATATCCCCAGGAATCGCCCGGGGGATGGCACATCATCGGGAATTGCCCGATTCCTCTTTTCGATGCCGGAAAAGAACCCCCCTGCCTGATCTCCCCGGGGGATCAGATCCGGTTTCGATCGGTCAGCAAGGGCGAATACGACCTGCACAAACTGGAAGGCGAGATCGGAATCTACAACTACAGAAAAGGGAACGGCCATGCTCAGGATACATAAATCCGGATTTTTTACCAGTGTCCAGGACCGGGGGCGGTTTTACTACCGGCATTTTGGGGTTCCGGTTTCCGGGGCTATGGACCAAATAGCGCTGAACCGTGCCAATGCCCTCCTGGAGAACAACCCGGACGCCGCGGCCCTGGAGATCACCATGCAGGGCCCCGAACTCGAGTTTACAGAACCGACCTTCCTGGTACTCAGTGGGGCTCCGCTGGAGGCGCGCCTGGAGGGGGAAGATCTGGAGATGAACCGGGTATACCCTGTCCCGGCCGGGGCCATACTTACCTGTGGCCATGTCCTGGAAGGGCTCAGGACCTACCTCTCGGTACGGGGCGGGTTTCTGTCGGAACCAAAACTGGGGAGCCGGTCTCAGTACTATCCGGTGACTTCAGAGCGGTCCCTGCAGAAGGGAAAGACGCTGCCTTATGAAGCCTGCGAAACATTTTCGCCCAAGTTGTTGAAGGTTTCCTCTCCCGGGTACTTCAAAGAGCAGGACCTTCAGGTCTTTCCCGGGCCGGATTTTGACTTGCTGACAGAAGGCCAAATCCAACAGGTATTCGAAACCGCCTTCTCCGTGTCCAAAAACCACGACCGGATGGCCTGCCAGATTGAACCGGCCATTGACGGAATTTCAACGAATGTAATTACTTCGGCGACCTTGCCAGGCACGGTGCAGCTCACCCCGGCCGGCACCCTGATCATCCTGATGCGGGACGGGCAGACCACAGGGGGGTATCCCAGGATCCTTCAGTTGGATGCCCGTTCCCTGGACCTGATGGGACAAAAACGTTTTGGGGACCACATCCGCTTCAGGCGCGCCTGAAAGGGCTACACCCGGCGGTATACTTCTTTAAAGGGGATCCGGAACCTGGGGCCGTAGACCCCTTTTTCAACATCCCGGACCCCACAGCCTATGACCATGGTGATTTCGGCCGCTGCCGGGAGGCGTAACGCCTTTTTGATCCGACGGGAATCAAAGCCTTCCATGGGGCAGGTGTCGTATCCTATGGCGGCCATGGATACCATGAAATTTCCGGCAGCCAGGGCCGCGCTTTTATGTGCGACCACCCGCATATCGGACAGGCGCACCTGCCGGTATACAGGGCGGAAAAGGCCAAGTACCGAAAAGAACAGGTAGCGGATCCAACCAAGCAGGCCGAAAAATTCCATGTACAGGGTCGGGACCAGTTGCCGGTAATACTTCATGGCAAACCGTTCTCTGCGCTCCCATTTTTCACCTGTAACCCCTTTAAACTGCTCCCTTAAGAAGGTGATGTTGGCCCGTGCACGCTGCCGCCAGGCATCGCGGCGGGCGACCACCACCACCATCTGCCGGGCCGTTTTGGCAGCATTCTGACCAAAACAGGCCTCTGTAATCCTTTCCAGGAGGTCCGGGGAGGTCACATGGACAAACTCCCAGAGTTGCAGGTTGCTGCTGGTGGGGGCCAGCACCCCGTTGGCAATACACTTTTTAACCTGCTCCGGGTCTATGGGGCTATCCTGGAAAACCCGGACCGCCCTTCTGTAGGCAATAGCTTCACTGACTGTTTTTTCCATTTTATAACACCTGTGGGGCGCAAGATACACATTCCAAAGCCGGGATAGGTGTCCTCCGTTTTTTATTGGGAACCCCTCATAATACGGCCCATACGCCTGGGTGGGAGACCCGTTGAATATGGTATTTTAAGAATTCTATCTTATTGACTGTTAGGGGTATAAGTATTTAGATACACAAATGAGCCTCTAAACAGGTGATTTCCCGGGAATACAGGGCTTTTCAAAATTTTATCTTTGGGAGTCAACAGATTTTCTAAGGATTGCGCAATTCAATGGAGCTCAATAAATACAGCAAAAACATAACCCAGGACCCCACCCAGCCAGCAGCCCAGGCCATGCTTTATGCCATCGGCCTTACGGAAGAAGACCTGCATAAGCCGCTGGTGGGAATCGCCAGCACCGGATACGAGGGGAACCCATGCAACATGCACCTGAATGATCTGGCGCTTTCCGTAAAGGAGGGAACCGAGGAAGCAGACCTCGTAGGCCTGATATTCAATACCATTGGGGTCAGCGATGGCATTTCTATGGGAACCTACGGCATGCGGTATTCCCTCCCCTCCAGGGACGTGATTGCCGACTCGGTGGAAACCGTGGTGCAGGCCATGAATTACGATGGGTTGGTAACGGTGGTGGGATGCGATAAAAACATGCCCGGGGCCCTGATGGCCATGATACGGCTGAATCGACCCTCGGTAATGGTGTATGGCGGGACCATTGCCTCGGGTTGCTGGAATAACCAGAAGCTGGATGTGGTTTCTGCCTTTGAGGCCTGGGGCCAGAAGGTTGCCGGGAATATAGGGGAGAAGGAATACAAGGAGGTAATACAACACGCCTGTCCGGGTGCCGGGGCCTGTGGCGGCATGTATACTGCCAACACCATGGCCTCTGCCATTGAAGCCCTCGGGATGTCCCTGCCGTACAGCTCGTCCAACCCGGCCGTGGGAGGGGAAAAGGAAAAGGACGCCTTCAAGGCTGGCAAGGCCCTGCGAAAACTCCTGGAATCGGACTTGAAGCCCAGGGATATCATCACGCGAAAGTCCCTTGAGAATGCCATTCGCCTGGTGGTCCTAATGGGAGGCTCCACCAATGCGGTGCTTCACTTTCTGGCCATCGCCAGGGCCGCGGAAATCCCGTTTACCCTGGATGATTTCCAGCGCATCAGCGATAAGACCCCTTTCCTGGCGGATTTGAAGCCCAGTGGCAAATACCTGATGGAGGATGTCCACCGGGTAGGGGGCGTACCCGCCGTGCTCAAATTCATGCTGGAAAATGACCTGCTCCATGGAGACTGTATGACCGTCACGGGACAAACACTGGCTGAGAACCTGGAGGAAGTGCCTGGCCTTACGGAAGGACAAAAAGTAATACACGGCTTTGAGGACCCCATCAAAGAGACTGGTCACCTGCGCATACTTTACGGGAATCTGTCCCCCACCGGGGCGGTCGCCAAGATCACGGGAAAAGAGGGGCTTCGATTTGAGGGTCCCGCCCGGGTCTTCGAAAGTGAATTTGATGCCAACCGGGGAATTGGAGAAGGAAAGGTACAGTCGGGAGATGTCGTGGTCATCCGGTATGAAGGACCCAAGGGCGGCCCCGGGATGCCGGAAATGCTGAAGCCGACCAGCGCCATCATGGGGGCAGGCCTTGGAAAGGAAGTAGCGCTGATCACAGACGGCCGGTTTTCC
>JAWWDW010000211.1:0-4298 GCA_033719735.1 Robiginitalea sp.
AGTACCTCCCGGCGGCCGAGCAGGCTGCATTCCCTGCTGGTTACGGCTATCCGGTAGTCTTCGAGGATTTGTTCTTTAAAATCTTTGAAAGAGAGTTCTTTTTCGGGATCCAGCTGAACTTTCATAGGCAATCAAGGGGTTTCTGCAAAAATACCAAACAGCACTGATTTTTACAATCAGATATTCACAATTTTATTAACGATTCTTCAATAATAATGTTGTGTATTGGCAGTATTTTACAAAACCCTTAAAAAATGTTGGTTTTATTGGGAATATGTTAATTAAAACCACTTCCGGGTAAATAGGCCGATAAGGGTACGGGGGCTCAGTGTAATGACAAAGCGGATCCGCTGATCGTAATTGGGCCCTGCGATTTCCCACCCGTTGTTGGAATACAGGGGGAAGTAGAGCTCGAAATAATCCGTGACGAGGTTCAGGCGTATCCCGCTGTCATAGACGAAGCGGGCCGGTACGCCTTTGTTTTTCAGGAACCCGATATCCCCGTACAATTCAATCCACCTCCAAATCCCGACACTCGCATTCCCGGTAACAAGCCACTCATTGGCAAAAGGGTTCTCAAGAATGGATTTAAAACCACCTTCTGCAATGATGATCTGCTGACTGGCCAGTCCGGAATCCTCGGAACGTCCGAGGTAGTTGAAATCAAAAAGGTAGTCCGTGGGCCGGTCCAGGGCAAAGCTGAAATAATCCGAATCCGTTCTGTTTCGCAGGAAGACCCCGCCAAAAAACCTCAGGTTGATCTGTTGGTTGTTGATCATCAGCCTGCGGTAGTCCACCGTAAGGGCGAGCTTGGTGAAATCCGCAGAATGCTGTGCATCGGCAAACCAGGAAAAATAATTGATGATGTTATTGCTCAGGTAGGAGTACCGCGCATTGAAGACGCTGTAATCCGGATCCGTCTCCAGGTCCCCCAGGCTGGGATCGATGGTCCTGAATACATTTACATACCTGAAGAGCAGGGAGCTTCGAACGTTGGGGATCAGATCATCGGGCCGCCACCCGAAACTCACCGAGGGCGTTATCGTGGAATAGCGGGAATTGGTCTGAAAATGGAAGGAAGATCCGCGAAGTGAATAATTGGTTACATAAAACCCGCTTTTGCCATGGTAGTGCTGGTAATTGATCCTTCCGTATCCGACCAGGGATTTTTCCCTTAGGGCATACTGTGGGGCTACATCAAAGAGGAAAGGGCGCTGCAACATGGTTTTGTTGGTCAGCCGCAACCCTGGAGTAAGCCCGTCGTAGATATTGAAATTGAGGACCGGCATGTAAAACACCTGGTTGTAATAGGGGTTTTCGGAATCGCGGAAAAATTGGAATTTCAGTTTTTTATTGCTGGACAGAAACCCTCCCAGGGATTTCCAGTTGTCCCGCTGGTTGAATTCCGGGATTTTCTGATCGTAGTTAAGCACCAGTCGTTCTTCCCCCTGGTTGGGAATCTGGAAGGTCTGGCTCTCCTGGAAGCCCTGGAACCAGTATTTGGAGACCACTGTATCGCTGCGAACCCCAAAAAGGGAAATGGGGACCTCGGTACCCGTTTTGTTCCGGATGGTCACCTGAATGGAATCCCGTACTTTTTCCGTGTCCCTGATCTTGTAGTCAATCTGGTTGCTTGTGGTCACATAGGTGTCAAAAAACCAGTCGATATCCCTGGTCGTGTATTTTTTCAGGGATCTTTCAAAATCAACCGGCCCGACCTTGCGCAACTTGTAATTCTCAAAGAAGTCCCTGATGGCCTGGTCCACCGCTTCCTGTCCGGCGTATTCCCCCAGGTAGGCAAGCCCCAGGCCCGCTTTGTAGGTATTGGCGATCTTCTGATTAAACTTGATCAGGGAATCGTTGGGTGTGGAGAGGGACTGGTCGAGATTTCTCCGGGCCATGAGCATATAGAGAAAGGCGTACTGGTCATTGAAATCCATCTGCCCGAGGTGGGTACCCCGTACGAGCCAGTTGCCGGAGAGCTTCCCCAAAAGTTTCTGATCCGGGTAAAAAGATTCCACAAAGCGGATCATAAGGTAGTTGACAATGGCATCGGTCACCCATTTGTCCTCCCGGGGGTTCAGGAAGATCGATTCCCGCATATAGCTGATCAGGGCCGTCTTCAGGAATTTCATTTCAAACTGGAATTGCTCGTTGTAGGGCCTGATAAAGGATGGAAGCTGGCTTAACCCGTACAAGGGGTTCTTATCAAAGTCGATCTCGCTGACCAGCAATTGCTCGTAGGGAAAATCCCCCAGGTTTTCGTGAATGAACCGGATGATACGGTCTATGGAAATTCCCTGCCGGATCTCATCGTATTTGCGGGACTGTATGTCCGTTACGACATACAGGAAGGGGGTGATGTGTTTTTTAAAGGGCCTGAAGGAATTCAGAATGATGTCGCAGCTCTTGCGCCTGGTCCCCCTGAGGGTTACAAACTGTTTGCCCGGAAAACTACTCAGGCTCAGATCCACGAAATTGGTCCCCAGGTACAGGGAGTCCGGGAAGATAAAATTAATGGTGGTATTGGTAATGTCTGTGTAAAGGTCCTCTAGGTTCTTGTTCGAATAGCGGTTCCAGGTGGAATCGTAAACGGCAGGGGTGAGGTACCAGTCCTTCAGGTAATAACTCCCATCTGCACTGTAGCCGTACGGGGTATATCGGTTTGGGGGTAGTTTTACGGAATAGGTGATAAAAAGTTGGGTTGAATCTCCCGGCGACAAGGGTTCATTGAGGTCGAACCGGACAATGTCCTTGCCGGAAAGGCGTTTCCATGAGACATTTCGATATTCGCCATCTGCAACGCCCAGGATATTGGTAATGCCGCGGTCTTCCTCCTTGGCCAGGTGCAGGGACTTTCTGAATTCTTCGGAAAAGCGTTTTGCCAGGGCCGTGGTCTTATCGGAATACGCGTTGGCCCAGTCGTTGAAAAAAAGTTCGGAAAGGGTATCCGGAGAATCATTGACATACGTGAATTCCTGCTGGATCTGCACCTCGTTGGTCTCCTGCTCCAGCGTGGCGGTCATCTTATTGACGTGCTGCGCATACGAACGTCCCGGCATCCCCAGGAAGCTGCAGAGGACGCCCAGTGAAATGAACGCCCGGCGAAGTACGTCGGAACCCTTCATAAAATCAGAAGTTAGGCGTAAGCATATGCCCCTTGTAGAAAGAATCGATCAGGGATACGACTTCTTCGGCAGTATCTACCAGCCGGAGCAACTCCAGGTCTTCCGCCTTTATGTTGCCGGCCTGCAGCATCTTGGATTTGATCCAGTCCAAAAGGCCTTCCCAAAATTCGGAGCCGACCAGGATAATGGGGAATTGCCCGATTTTTTCGGTCTGGATCAGGGTCAGCGCCTCAAAAAGCTCGTCCAGGGTGCCGAATCCCCCGGGGAGTACCACAAACCCCTGGGCATACTTGACAAACATCACCTTGCGTACAAAGAAGTAATCGAAGTCCAGGCTTTTATCCTCATCGATATAGGGGTTGTTGTTCTGTTCAAAGGGGAGGTCGATGTTGAGGCCCACAGAGGTACCCCCTGCCTGGTTTGCCCCACGGTTACCCGCTTCCATGATCCCCGGTCCGCCACCGGTGATAATCCCATAGCCGGATTTTGACAGTTCTTCGCAAATTTCCACGGCGAGCTTGTAATACGGGTTGTCCGGCTTGGTTCGGGCAGATCCAAAGATGCTGACGCAAGGGCCAATGAGGCTCATTTTCTCGAACCCATTGACAAATTCACCCATGATCTTAAAGATGGCCCAGGAATCATTGATCTTAATCTCATTCCAGCCCTTGTGGTTTTTTTCCTTTCTCATAGTGCAGTATTAACGCTAAATGATACCAAAAAGTTTAAGGGTTCCTAACTATCAACAGGCACCTGCTCGTCCGTGTGCAATTCTTTTTTCAAAAAGCGGGCCGTGTGGCTTTTTGTATCCGCTGCCACCTCTTCCGGGGTCCCTTCGCAGACAATCTTTCCACCGCCACGTCCCCCTTCCTGCCCAATGTCGATGATGTGGTCCACCATTTTGATGACGTCCATATTGTGTTCGATCACAAGGACGGTATTTCCTTTGTCCACGAGCTTGTTCAACACCTCCATCAACACCCGGATATCTTCAAAATGCAGGCCGGTGGTCGGTTCGTCCAGGATGTAAAAGGTGTTTCCGGTATCCCTTTTGGAGAGTTCTGTGGCCAGTTTCACCCGTTGGGCCTCCCCCCCTGAGAGGGTGGTGCTTTGCTGGCCCAGGGAGATGTAGCCAAGTCCCACATCCTGGATCGTTTTGAGTTTGCGGTA
>JAWWDW010000212.1:0-4284 GCA_033719735.1 Robiginitalea sp.
CGCATAGGGTCCGACCCCAACCACCTGACCTACAGCGGTCATACAGCTGCCTATGACAGTCTGGGGAATCAGCTGGCATTTGCGGAAGGCGTAGAAGGCGTACTCAGGGTTACCCTGGACAAATCCCACCTGGAAGAAACCCGGGATTCCCTTCGGTTCCTTCAGGACCAGGACCGGTTCAGCCTTGAATCGTAAAGGTTTCCACCTTTTCCCAGTTAGCCCTCATCTCGATAGCCCCCGGATAATAAAGGACCCGTTCCGGCTGTCTATTTTCCAGAAAACTGCCCGTATCCCATTTCCCGTTCCGGTTGGCATCAAAAATGATGCGGATCCGGTAATTTCCAGGGGTCAGATAGGGAAATTCCACTTCTTCGAATCGGGTCAGGTACGCACTGCGGATCCGAACGTTTTTCTGATCGATCAGCTCAACGATCAGGGGAAAGGCCGGACTTCCCTGCAAGTTCAACCTCAGGTTCCCGTAATCTGCCGGGCTGCCGGTACGCCAGGTGTTTTCGAGGGTGTCGTTGGTGGTCCCGAAGAAATCGGCAAGGCCCCCGGGAAGGACCTGCAGGGAATAGCGCTGATTGGGCTCTTTGGAAAAATCCAGCTGGACCCGGTTCTGCAGGGTGTCCAGCTGTGCCTCAAGGGCAACCGGGATACTGTCGGCATCCATCAGATGGAACCGGGAAGTGTCGATAGACCGGAGCGGTAGGGTGGCACTCAGGAATACCGTATCGGTAAAATTAAGGCTTTGTCTGGGGGTCCAGAAAAATGAGAGGGAATCCGCGACGGCAGTGACCGGTTTCAGGCTGAAGGTGTCCACAGGGCTTTCCAGTTCCGGGTGCCTTACTTCGAATAGGAGCGAATCGGCACTGAAAGGCGTGATCCAGAGATTCAGGCTATCCTTTCCGGGTTCCCTGGCAAAAAGCGTTTTGACACTGTCCGGCAGTTCGGTGATCAGGGAAACTTCCGGAGGCACAGGGCCGTTGTATCCGAAGACAATTTTGTTGGTGGCCGCATAGGAGGGGGGAAGCACCCCGTAATCCGGGATTTCCCGGAACAGGCGAAGCTGATATATGGAGTCTGTTGGAAGGAAAACCGTGTCCTCCACAAACCCGATCTTATCTACCGACGGGTCAAAGACGTTGTTCTTGCTCTCGTCCTTCAGGGCGACCAACCGATAGGCACCTGCTTTGAGGTTTTCCAACCGGAAGGTGACCGCGCTGTCAAGGGTATTTGTGATGTAATAGGGGGGCTGTTTATAGATGGTCGAATCCGAATAAGCCGTGTCAATGTCCGCTTCGTACAGCATCACGCTGATAAAGGGGTCCGGGCTCCTTTCAAGGGCATCTGCCACGGCCCCGCTCAGGGATAGGGAATCGATATACTCCCCGGTTGAAAACACATAGGTGAGAAAATTATTGGGGTTCCCTTCGTTGTTATCCACCACGCTCTGGCCGAAATTGAGGGTATAGGTGGTGTTTTCAAGCAGGGTGTCCTTCAGGATGATCTCGACGTATTTACGCGCTCCGCCCATGGGGGTGATCACAGGCTGGTTTTTGAGAGGGGGAGAAACGATGAGTTGGTTCTGGACATCCTCCAGGCGAATGTACTCGTCAAAATAGAGGCGGATCCGGTCAGCCTTAAAACCAGTGGTCTTATTGGGGGGGTCCGCCTTGACAAGGACCGGTGGGGTTTCGTCCTTGGGACCTCCGGACGGAGATCCCCTGCGACCGCAATCGCTGAGCGCAAACAGGGCGCAGAAGGCAAACACAATGGCCAGTAAGCGGCGGATAATGTCCATAACACCTCTTTTGCAACCACAAAGAAACAATTAATTTAAAGAAGTTGACCACTAGGGAACGATCGCCATGGCCGCGATGTAAATGCCCCCGTGCCTGAGGTGGTTCAATGCCTCACAACACGCCCCGAGGGTCGCCCCGGTGGTGATAACGTCATCAACAAGGAGGATCCGTTTTCCTTCCAGGAGATGGCCCCCGGGCGCATGGAATGCACCGTGTGTGCCTTTCCAGCGTCGCCATCGGTTTTTGGAGGTCTGTGTCGGGGAAGCGTCCCGCCTCAGCAGGAGGCTCTCTGAAAAATGGGCTCCGAGGGCCCGGGCCACCTCCCTTCCAAATCCGGTACATTGGTTATAGCCTCTTTTTCGTTTTTTCTTCCGGTGCAGGGGTACGGGAAGGACATAATCAATGGACCCCAGACCCCCGTCCCTGCTGAGCAATCCCCCGTACCAGGCACCCAATGCCACCCCGATTTTTTCCATTCCCCTGTATTTCAACCTGTGAATAAGCTGCTGTACCATTCCCTTTTCGCGGTAAAAGAACATGGCTGCTGCCTTTTGGATACGGGAATGCCCGTAGAAAAGGCGGTCAGCCGGATTTTCTTCGCAAAAAGTGTATTCGGTGAGGGGCAATTCATTTCGACAAAATGCACACAGCAGATGCTCTCCCCGATATAAAACGGTATTACATCCAAAACAGGTCTCGGGCACCACAAAGGTGTTTACATCATTTAGTATTTTTGAGAGATTCGAATTCATCTATCTAACCGCCTTCCGGGGCACCGGCTTCATGAACCTCCAGGACACTAATCTTAACAACAGGATCATCTTTGTTACCCTGATCGCGGTGATTGTTGGGATCCTGATCGCGTTCTACTACAGTTATGCCCAGTCCCGACAGCAAATTACCTTCCTGGAGAAAGAACGGAACCTGTTGATTGAGGACCTCACCCTGATGCGCTCCGAGGTCGACCGCCTGCTCGCCCTCAATGAAGTAAGCGAGATCGAGTTGCAGGAAAGCCGAAACCGGGTGGAACAGCTCATCGACTCGGTGGGCCGCCTCAATTTCAACATCCGGAAGCTCAGGGAGTACCGGAAGGAACTCAGGGTCCTGGAGGCCCGGTACGAAAGCATCAAACTTAAGAACGAACAGCTGCAATTCAATAACAGGGAACTGGCCCAGAAGTACGAAGAGACCCGGGAAATGCTGGAGGACCTCAAAGGAAAAACCTCCTCCCTGGCGATGGCTGAGGAACTCCTCCGCCAAAAGAACCAGGAACTCAGCCTGGAGCTGAGGAGGAAGAGCTACCTGAGCCTGGAAAATCCCCAGGGGGATGGGTTTCGCATCCGGCGGGAACGGCCCATCAAAACCAACAAGGCATCCACCATTGCCAAGCTCCGGGGGTGTGTGACGGTCAGGGGCAACCCGAATGTGAACATGGAGGAAAAAGTACTTTACCTGCAGTTCCTGGGCCCCGATATGAGTATTATAGAGGACAATGCCAGGCTGGTGGCCGTCAACGGGAACATCTACAGTAAAAAGGTGGAGTTGATCTTTACCGGGGAGGAAATGAATGTATGCGATTTCATTACCGTACCGGAAGGCACCCTTGCCCCTGGAATCTATACCCTCAATGTTTTTGAGGATGAAAAATTGCTTTCCTCCTCCGAATTTCGCCTGAAATAGGCGATCCAAGTTTTTGCAGATATCCTATTTTTGCCCAATGGCAAAACAAGAAGACGATTTTAAGAAGGTAATATCCCATGCCAAGGAGTATGGATATGTAGTGCAGTCCAGCGAGATCTACGACGGGCTCAGTGCGGTTTACGATTACGCCCAGAACGGGGCGGAACTCAAAAAGAATATCCGGGACTACTGGTGGCGTGCCATGGTACAGCTGCATGAGAACATCGTCGGCATCGATGCGGCTATTTTCATGCATCCGACCACCTGGAAGGCCTCGGGCCACGTGGATGCTTTCAACGATCCGCTGATCGACAATAAGGATTCCAAAAAGCGCTACCGGGCCGATGTGCTCATCGAGGACTATGTCGCAAAACTGGAGGCGAAGGTCGACAAGGAGATCGCCAAAGCTGCAAAGCGATTCGGGGATGCCTTTGACCAGGAGCAGTTTGTGGCTACCAACCCCAGGGTCCTGAAATACAGGAAGCAAGGGGAGGAGGTCCTCAGGCGCATGGGCCAATCCCTCGAAAAGGAAGACCTGGCGGATGTCAAGGCCCTGATCGAGGAACTCGAGATCGCCTGTCCGGTATCCGGGTCCCGGAACTGGACGGACGTAAAGCAGTTCAACCTGATGTTTGGCACCCGTCTGGGGGCTACCGCAGATTCCTCCATGGAGTTGTACCTGAGGCCCGAAACCGCCCAGGGGATCTTCGTTAATTTTCTGAACGTCCAGAAATCAGGCCGGATGAAAATCCCGTTTGGGATTGCACAGGTTGGCAAAGCCTTCCGGAATGAGATCGTC
>JAWWDW010000213.1:0-4273 GCA_033719735.1 Robiginitalea sp.
CCGCTGAACAAGATCGGCTCCATCAACAAGATCAACAAGACCTTTGCCTACCTGGAGCAGGCCCACGAAAGGGCTCCCTCTGCCGAGGAAATCGCCAAAGAGCTGGATATGACCGTGGAGGATGTGAAACAGTCCCTTAAAAACTCAGGGCGTCACGTATCCATGGATGCTCCCCTTATAGACGGGGAAGATTCTAACCTTTATGACGTGCTGCGCAGCGGGGAATCCCCGAACCCGGACAAGGACCTGCTTCACGAGTCCCTCAGGACGGAGATTGAGCGGGCCCTGGAAACACTCACGCCCCGTGAAGCGGATGTTATCCGGTTGTATTTCGGGCTTGCCGGCCAGCACTCCATGACCCTCGAGGAGATCGGGGAAACCTTCGATTTGACCCGGGAGCGGGTGCGTCAAATCAAGGAAAAAGCCATCCGGAGGCTGAAACACACCTCCCGGAGCAAGATCCTGAAAACCTACCTGGGATAAGGAATTGCAACAGGGCTGTTAAATAAACTTTAAATTGGAATATTGGTATAAAGTTTGTACTTTGCTAACGCAACAGCAGTTATCATGACTGTTCGTTTTTTGATTGATGAATAAACTCCGGCTGATTACCGGAGTTTTTTCATTTACACCCCTCTGAAAGCGCTTGGAATGAGGTCAAGGCCGCGCTGGTGATTTGAAACCCGTCAGGCGGGGTGTAATCCTGCCTTGGTCCCCCATTTCATATTCAAAAACAGTACCTTTGTGTAAACGGAAATCATGAAAGCATTGAAATCTGCCAAAATTGCCCCTTCCCTTTTATCCGCGGACTTCGGGAACCTCCAGCGAGACGTGGAAATGGTGGATAACAGCCAGGCAACCTGGCACCACATCGATGTGATGGACGGGGTCTTTGTCCCCAACATTTCCTATGGAATGCCGGTGGTCAAATCCATCCGCAGCCATGCCAAAAAACCCCTGGACGTCCATTTGATGATTGTAGAGCCGGACCGCTATATTCAGACTTTTGCGGACCTGGGAGCGGACAACCTCACGGTTCACTACGAGGCCTGCCCACACCTGCACCGGACCCTTGAAGCCATCCGGGCAGCAGGGATGAAAGCCGGGGTCGCCCTGAACCCGCACACCCCTGCCACCCATCTGGAATTCTGCCTTGAGGTTACCGACCTGGTTTGCCTGATGGGGGTGAACCCCGGATTCGGGGGACAGTCCCTGATCAAAAACACCTTTGAGAAGGTTCGGGACCTTCGGACCCTTATCGATTCAAAAGGGCTGAAAACACTTATTGAAGTGGACGGGGGCGTCACCCTGGAAAATACAACACCCCTGCTGGAAGCAGGGGCGGATGTACTGGTAGCCGGTAGTTTTGTCTTCGGTTCGGAGGACCCGGCGGCCACGATTGCAGCCCTGGCATCTGTTGAAGCCTGCTAATACTGGTTCAGCAGGTATTTGATCAGATCCGTGGTGGTGACAATTCCGACAAGATTCCCGTCTTCCACAATCGGCAGGGCGTGAAATTCCTCATTGGCCAGCAGCTCGGCTACCTCCTTGATGGTCGTGTCCGGAGCCACGGTTTTGATATTCTTTGCCATCACCTGGGAGAGGGAGAACATCTCGTAAACCACCGTTTCAATGTCCTCTTCATCTTCGTAGGCCCCATCCGCAAAACTGATTCGCAACAGGTCGGTGAGGCTTAGCATCCCCACAATGCGTTTTTGGCCTTCAATGACCGGTATGTGCCGGATGCGGTGTTTCTTGAACAGGCGCTCGGCCTTTTCAAGGCTGTCAGTGGTGTTGAGGACTACCAGCTGGGTAGTCATTATCGTGGAAACCGGGATGCGATCGGGAAGACTCATGGCGCTTGGTATTAGAATTTCACTGGATTAAAGATGCTATTTCTACCCGCTAAAAAGTATGATAATTGTCATTCCGGCGGGCATTGTCTGCGCAGGCGTATCCCTTTTCCATGTTTATTGGCTAATTTTGTAATAAGCAGCAGGAACGAAAATAGCAGACCCTTATGGAATTGATCATCATTGGAGGAGGACCCATTGGCATTGCCTGTGGTCTGGAAGCGAAAAAGAACGGGGTATCCTATCTGATCCTGGAAAAAGGCCCCATCGTCAACTCCCTGTTCAACTACCCGGTAAACATGCAGTTCTTCTCCTCTTCGGAAAGGCTTGAAATCGATGAGATCCCGTTCATAAGCAAGGAGGCCAAACCCAAAAGGAATGAAGCCCTGGAATACTACCGGAGGATCGTGACCTCCAACCAGCTCAACATCCACCTCTTTGAAAAGGTGACCCGGGTAACCCGGAAGGCAGAAGGGTTTACCGTGGAAACGGACCAGGCCAGGTACCAGGCCGAAAATGTGATTATCGCCACCGGCTTTTACGACCTGCCGAACCGACTGGAAGTTCCCGGAGAGGACCTCCCAAAAGTTTCCCACTACTACAAAGACCCCCATTTCTACGCCAGCCAGAAACTGGCTGTGGTGGGGGCCAGCAATTCCGCCGTGGACGCAGCCCTTGAATGCTGGCGCAAGGGGGCCGAGGTCACCATGATTGTACGGGGCCCTGAAATCGGGCAGCGTGTCAAATACTGGGTGCGCCCGGATATCCTCAACCGGATTGAGGAGGGAAGTATCAGGGCCTTCTTCAACAGCACGGTCTCGGAGGTACGGCCCAGGGAGGTGGTGGTGCAAACCCCGGAGGGTGAAAAAATCCTGCCGAATGATTTTGTGCTTGCCCTCACGGGCTATCAGCCGAATTTTGCCTTTCTGGAAGCCGCGGGAATCCACCTCTCGGAAGACGAAAAGCGACTGCCCGCCTACGATCCGGAAACCATGGAGACCAACGTGCCCGGACTGTATCTGGCTGGAGTGATCTGCGGGGGTATGGAAACCCATAAATGGTTTATCGAAAATTCCAGGCAGCATGCGGGGATCATCATAGGGGACATCCTTCGCAAAAAAGCCTCCCAACCTGTAGAGAAACAGTCTTCATGATGGAGGGGGAAAATCCATACCGGGATCTTTTTCAAAAACAGCAGGAGCAATTCCTGGAGGTAGGCCGGCAAAGCCACAAACAGCGCCTTTCCAAACTTAGGGCCCTCAAAAAAGCACTCGAACACCAGTACCGGCAGGCCATCCGGGAGGCCCTGTATGCGGACTTCAAAAAGCCCTATCTGGAAACCGACCTCACCGAAATCTATCCGGTACTGGCCGAAATACGGCACGCGGAACGAAACCTCCGCGACTGGATGCGCCCAAAGCGGGTCAACAGCCCCTTGACCATGCTGGGCTCCCGTTCCTATATCCACTATGAATCCAAAGGGGTTTGCCTGATCCTGTCCCCGTGGAACTTCCCCTTAAACCTGACCTTCGGACCGCTGGTATCGGCCATTGCCGCCGGGAATTGCTGTATCCTGAAACCCTCGGAAGCCACCCCGGCCACCAGCCAGCTCATGCAGGAGATCGTCGCAGCTCTTTTCGATCCTTCGGAAATAGCCCTGGTACAGGGGGAGGTGGAAACAGCCCGGGCCCTGTTGGAACTACCGTTCCACCACATCTTTTTTACAGGGTCCCCTGCCGTTGGAAAAATAGTCATGAAGGCCGCATCGCGTCACCTGAGTTCCGTAACCCTCGAGCTTGGAGGCAAGTCGCCCGCATTTGTGGACGAGACCGCGGCAATGGAAACCACAGCCAAACGGCTGGCCTGGGGCAAATGCCTGAATGCCGGGCAGATCTGTGTAGCCCCGGATTATGTGCTGGTGACCGAAAAAGCCAGGGACGCCCTGGTAAAAGCCCTTATCGGGCAGTTCGACCGCTTTTTTCAGGGGAGCCCGGAAGGGTCAGGCAGCTACGCCCGGATCATTAACGAAAAACACCTGCAACGCCTCTCCCAGTCCCTCCAGGATGCCACCTCCAGGGGTGCCGAGATCCTCTATGGCGGAAACTTTGATGCACAAACCCGGTATTTTGAGCCGACCCTGGTGGAAGGGGTTCCGGATGATGCCCTCCTGCTCGAGGAGGAAATCTTTGGTCCCATCCTTCCCATTGTAACGGTTGGTAGCGCTGCCCAGGCCATCGCTTTTATCAATCGTAGGGAACGCCCCCTGGCCCTGTATATCTACAGCAAAGACAGGCACACCATCGGGCAAATCAACGAGCAAACCCGGGCGGGTAGCGGGTGTGTCAATCACAATGTGGTACATTATTCCAACCACCACCTGCCCTTTGGGTGTGTAAACAACAGCGGGATCGGAAAATCCC
>JAWWDW010000214.1:0-4257 GCA_033719735.1 Robiginitalea sp.
AGAACTGTTGTTACAGTCGGTAATCAACGAGAATATCGCCAACCTCTATGCAAGCCAGAAATATTACGACGAATCCCTGCAGTACTATGACAAGGTCAAGCGCCTGAATGATTCCCTGGGAAATGAAATCGCCCAGGCTGAAACGATGAGCAACCTGGCTTCCGTCTACGCGGACATGGACAAACTGGAATACGCCATGTTCAATGTAAACCGGAGTATCGATATTTTTGAAAAACACCGCATCCTGGACTGGTTGGCCTTTGCCTATGAGACCAAAGGAAAGGTCTACCTGAAGAAATACAATTACAACTGGGCGCTGTACTGGTATCACCAGTGTGAAATGCTGCACAAGGAACTGGACGATGATCGTGCCCGCATCGATTTGTATAACGGCATGGCGGAGGCCCACTTTGGGCTCGAAAATGACAGCCTGGCCACGGTCTATGCCACTGACGCCTTTAAAATCAGCAGCAAGATCAATTTTGTGGAAGGCACCCAGAAATGCGCCCGTACGCTCTATAACATCTACCGGAAAAAACAGGATTATGCCACGGCCCTGGCCTACCACGAACTCTACCAGGAACTGTCCGATTCCCTGAGCAGGAACGAAAACAAACAGAGCCTGAGCCTGCTGAAAACAAAAACCGAATACGAGCGCCAGAAAGAGGCGTTGATTCGTGAAAACGAAAGAGCCCTGGCGCAGCAGAACCGGTACATTAAGGTAGGGACCGTCCTTTTGCTCCTGGCTGTGCTGGTCATCTACCTGGTGCTTCGCAGTAAAAAGCTGCAACAACAACTGACCCGGGAATTGGAGGTCAAGCACCAACTCCTTGAAAAACGGAAAACCGAGTTGCAGGTCAACAATGAAACCAAGACCAAGTTGTTTTCGATTATCGGCCATGACCTGAGGGGCCCCATAGGAGCCCTGAAAGACCTCTTGAAAATGTTCAAGGACGGGGAAATTTCTCAGGAGGAGTTTCGTTCCTACATGCCCAAGCTCAGGTCGGACGTGGACCATATCTACCTTACCCTGAACAACCTGTTATCCTGGGGGCATTCCCAGCTCAACGGATCCGTGACCAAGCCTGCTGTGGTTTCCCTGCGGCAGATCGTATCGGACAACATAAAACTGTTGACCGAAATCGCAGAGAACAAATCCATCCGGATCGTCAATGAAATCCCCTCAGGTACCGAGGCCTGGTCCGACCCGAACCAGATCGATATCGTGGTGCGGAACCTCATAAGCAACGCCCTTAAATTTACCCCTGAAAACGGCATGGTAACCATTGGTGCCGACGAAAAAGAGGATCACTGGTTGATTTCCATCAGGGATACGGGTGTGGGAATGGACCGGGTTACCCTACAAACCATCTTCGAGGAGAAAAACAACCATTCCACCTATGGCACCGCCAATGAAAAAGGGACGGGACTCGGATTGGCACTTTGTAAAGAAATGGTTGAGAAAAACCATGGTAAAATATGGGTAGACAGCATGTTGAGAAAAGGAAGTACCTTTTACTTCACGCTGCCTAAATCCGCCGAGAACTACATAAAGGCCGTCTAAATAAGGGCATCGAGTTCCCGGACGGCCACAGGGCGTTCCGCCGTAAACCCTTCCGCATATGCTACCCCAATAAGCCTTCCCAGGTCCCTGGCCCGGTAGGTAACACTGTCCAGAAAATTTTTACTGCTGATCGGCGTTTCCGGTTCATCGCTGTCCGGATCGTAAAACTGGGAATCATACGCGCGGATCGCTTCCAGTTTCTTTTCGATAAAGCCAGTTACATCAATGGCAATATCCGGGGTCAGGTTTTTCCATTGTATGTAGTGGTATACCTGTTTGGGCCGCCAGGGTTCCTGCCACTCTTCATACCCCTCCAGCTGGGTATCGATCTTGACGAGCCCGCTCAGGAAGCAGGCATCACTTACCAAAGAACTGCCCCTTGCATGGTCTATATGCCGGTCTTCGATGGCGTTGCAGAGGACAATATCCGGGCGGAACCGGCGGATCTGCCGTACGAGGGCCAGCTGATGCTCCTTGTCGTTTCGAAAGAACCCATCGCTGAATTCCATATTTTCCCGGACCGAAAGCCCCAGGATTTCTGCGGCCCGGGCTGCTTCCTGGTCCCGGATGGCTGCGGTACCCCTGGTGCCCAGTTCTCCCCGGGTCAGATCGATGACCCCTACTTTCTTTCCAAGGGATATTTCCTTCGCAATCGTAGCGCCGGCGCCCAGTTCGGCGTCATCGGGATGGGCCCCAAATACCAGTATATCGAGTTTCATCTAAAATATTTGAATTAGGATTCCGGCAATACTGCCGATTGAGGCGACAAGGCTTTTTCAAGGGCCTGGGAAAGGTCTTCCATGAGGTCCTCAATATCTTCAATCCCCGTTGAAAAACGGATCAGTCCGTCCCGGATACCTGCCTGTTCCCGCTCCTCAGGGGTCAACAACCCATGCGAGGTTTGCGAAGGCGACAAAAGGGTACTTTCAACCCCGGCCAGGCTCATGGATGCCTTGATCCAGGTAAGCGACTTCATGAAAACCTGCCTGTCTACCCGTGGGGATAATTCAAAGGAGAGCATTCCCCCAAAACCACGCATCTGTGCTTTGGCTATGGCATGCCCGGGATGGTCTTCCAGGCCGGGATAGTAGACCCGGTCTATATGCGGGTGGTCCGACAGGAAACGGGCCAGTTCCATGGCGTTCTTGTTTTGTTCCCTCACCCGGATCCCCATGGTTTTAAGGCTTCGCTCCAGCAACCATACCGTATAGTCACTCAGGCTTCCGCCCAGGTTCTTGGCAAGGTGAAAGATCCGGTCCACATGTTCCCGGCTCCCGGCCACAGCCCCTGCACAGATATCCGAATGCCCCCCCATGTACTTGGTGGCGCTGTGGATCACGATATCGATGCCGAAATCCACCGGGTTTTGGTTTACGGGGCTTGCAAAGGTGTTGTCGATCATGGTGTGGATGCCCCTGGAACGGGCCAGGTCTGCAACGGCCTGCAGGTCGGTAACCGCCAGCAAGGGGTTTGATGGGGTCTCCAGGTAACAAACCCGGGTGTTGGGCCGGATGGCCTTTTCGTAGTCGGATACCCGCGTCTGAGCGATAAACGTATATTCAATGCCGTATTTGCCAAACTCCTCGGTCAGCAGGTTATAGGTGCCCCCGTAGATCTGCCGGGGGATGACGATGTGGTCTCCTTTCTGGAGGAAGGCCAGCAGGCTCGTACTGACGGCCGCCATGCCGCTTCCGAAAATAAGCGCAGCCTCCGTATGCTCCAGGGCCGCTATTTTCCGGCACAGGGCTTCCTGGTTCGGCGTATTGAAATACCGGGGGTATCGCTTTACGTCAACCTCCTCATAGGCATAGGAGGTACTCATGTACAACGGGGACACCGCCCCTTTGAATTCCCGGTCTTCGAGTTCCCCAATATGGGTGCAGATGGTGTTGATTCCCTTGTCAGTATGTTCCATTGGTACGTGCACAAAGTGTAAATGTAGTGATTTCGTCCCATCCCCTTCCCCCGGGTCCACCGCTTGAAAGGTGCCGGGTACTTCAGGACTTCAGCTTCCCGTTTTTAAAGTACCTCTGGTATTTCCAGTAGCTGAGCGCTCCGAGCAACAGGACCCCTGCCAGGGTATACCAAACAAAGGTTGGGGTAATGACCTGGTCTCCGCTGGCATAACTGTGCAGCCCCACCAGATAGAAATTCACCCCAAAATAGGTCATCATGATACTCGAAAAGGCGATAATGCTCAGGAAGTTAAAGGTCCAGGTTCCCCTGAGTTTGGGCACCAGCCTGGTATGGATCACAAAAGCGTATACCAGGATGGAAATGAGGGCCCAGGTTTCCTTCGGGTCCCAGCCCCAGTAACGACCCCAGCTCTCATTGGCCCACTGCCCTCCCAGGAAATTCCCGATCGTCAGCATGACCAGGCCTATGGTGAGCGCCAGTTCGTTGATGATGGTCAGCTCTTTGAGGTTGAGTTTCATCCGCTCGAGATTGCGTTTGTTGGTCAGCAGGATCAGGAGCAATGAGACCACCCCCAGGATCATCCCCACGGTCAGCGGGCCGTAGCTGGCCACGATAACCGCCACATGGATCATAAGCCAGTAGCTGTCCAGGACCGGCACCAGGTTGGCGATGGCCGGATCTACCCAGCTCTGGTGGGCGATCCAAAGAAGCATGGAGGTCACAAAGGCCGTCGCGGCAATGGTCATGTCGCTCTTTTTCCCCAGCCAGAGGCCCAT
>JAWWDW010000215.1:0-4257 GCA_033719735.1 Robiginitalea sp.
CGCGTGGCACAGGGAGCCGTCCCGGGCCCCAGGATATTCACTTCCAGCCCTTCCCTGAACGGGAATACGGTACGCTCCCCCGAAGAGGCCACTGAGAAAGTACGGCAGTACGCCGCTGATGGCTATGATTTCCTTAAAATCCACCCCGGGATCCAACGGGATGTTTTTGATTCCCTTGCGGCCACGGCTCATGAGGTTGGGATCCCATTTGCAGGGCATGTGCCTGTGGATGTGGGGATACGCCATGCCCTGGTAAGCGGCTATGCCACCATCGATCATGTGGATGGCTATCTGGAAGGTCTGGTACCCGAATCCGCGGGGGTCCGGCCGGAGGACAACGGGTTCTTTGGGTTTAATTTCACCATGCTGGCTGATACGGCCAGGATAGGGGAATTGATGCAGCTGACTAAAAAACACAAGGTATGGGTGGTCCCTACCCAAAGTCTGTTTGAACGGTGGTTTGCACCGACCGACGCCGACAGCCTGCTCACCCAGGAAGAAATGAAGTACATGCCCAAAAGCACCCTGGAAACCTGGAGGCGGGTAAAAAACCAATACATGGACGACCCGTCCTGGGATGCGGAAACGTGGAAGTCCTTAGATGCCATCCGCCTGGAACTGATCCGCAGGCTTTCCACGGAAGGATACGGGCTGCTGCTGGGGTCGGACGCACCCCAGCTCTTCAACGTCCCGGGTTTCTCCCTCCAACACGAGATTGCCGGGATGAGGCGTGCCGGGCTTTCCCCTGTTGAAATCCTGCGGATGGGCACCATCTACCCGGCGCGCTTTTTTGGGCAGGAAGATGCCTGGGGCAGCCTGGATGAAGGAAAGTCGGCGGACATCGTCCTGCTGGAGAAAAACCCCCTTGAAGACAGTGCGTTCCTGGGTTCCCGAAAAGGCGTCATGGTTCGGGGGGTTTGGTACTCACGGGAAGATTTGGAAAAGCGGCTGCAGGAAATTGCCGTTCATGCAACGGAAAGGGAGTAAGTCCTGGCGGTCAGACAAGTTATGTAAATGTCAGGGCAGGTATGATCCCCTAACCAAAAATCCAGTAAACCAACCACCATGTCAATACTAAAAAGAGTTCTCCTCCCATTGATCTTTCTGACGAGCTGTCTGTACACCGGGAATGCCCAGATCCTGTTAAGGCCGGACCGGGTCTTTGATGGGATGGAAATGCATTCGGGGTGGGTAGTGCTGGTCCGGAATTCCACCATAGAATATGCCGGGCCGTCGGACAGGGTACAACCGCCATCCGGTACAGAAGTAATCGATCTGGCCGGGATGACCCTGATACCCGGGCTGATCGAAGGCCACTCCCACCTGCTGCTGCACCCCTATAACGAAACACCCTGGAATGATCAGGTGCTTAAGGAATCCCCTGCCGAACGGGCGATCCGGGGCGCGGTACACGCCCAAAAATCCCTGATGGCCGGAATTACCACCATGCGGGACCTGGGGTCCGAAGGGGCCGGGTATGCAGACGTGGCCCTGAAAAGGACGATAGAAAAAGGGATCATCCCAGGGCCCCGACTCCTTGTAGCCGGGCCAGCCATCGTTGCCACAGGGGCCTACGGGCCAAAGGGCTTCCACGAAGGGGTCACGGTTCCGCTGGGGGCAGAACCCGCCAGCGGGGTGCCCGAAGCTATAGCAACCGTCCGGAGGCAACTGGGAGGGGGTGCAGATTTTATCAAGATCTATGCAGATTACAGATGGACCCCGGGGGCGCCCTCAGAGCCCACCTTCCTGCAGGAAGAACTGGAGGCCATGGTGGCTGCAGCCACCTCAGCCGGAAAATACGCCGTAGCCCACGCCTCCACTCCGGAAGGCATGAGACGGTCTGTACGTGCCGGGGTTGAAACCATCGAGCACGGGGACGGGGGCACCGCCGAAGTCTTTAAGCTTATGAAGGAACACGGGGTTGTATTATTTCCCACCCTGGCAGCCGGGGATGCCATTGAACGCTATGGGGGGTGGAGCGGCAGTCCGGATTCAGATCGCATCCACCGGAAAAAGGAAAGCTTCCGACTCGCCCTGGAATCGGGGGTAACCATTGGATTTGGCGGGGATGTAGGCGTGTATCCCCATGGGGAGAACTATCGGGAACTCGAGCTGATGGTGGCATATGGGATGCAGCCCCTGGAGGTGCTTAAGGCTGCCACTTCCGGGAACGCAAAGACCTTTCACCTCGCAAATCTGGGGCAGGTAAAAAAGGGGTACCTGGCAGATCTTATAGCCGTACCAGGGGATCCGGGCAAGGACATCAAAGCCCTCAGGGAAGTCCCCTTTGTCATGCTGGGCGGGAAAGTGGTGCGTATGGATTTTTAGGGGTTTCTGGTATCTCATGATCTTGTTTTGCAGGATGCATGCCTATTCGGGGGAAATCCCTCCCCCCCCCCCAGAAAAAGATAAACGCCCCCCCAGCCAAAACCCATCACCAACCGTCAGTCCCGGTCGATCCGCCAGGGCGGGTCCTTCCGGTTGCTGCCCGCGTGATACAGGATCAGCCGGTTCCCATCCGGGTCCCGAAGGCGGGCTTCCCTCCATAACCACCGCTTGTTTTCCGGCCCTTCATCAAACTGAAAACCAGCCTCCTGCAACTCTGCTACCCAGGCATCCAGGCGATGGCTCTCAAAATAGATCCAGACCCCTTCCCCTTCAGGCAGGGAAGCTACCCGATGCAGGGAAAAAGTGGCCGTTCCTTCGGGTAGTTCAAAACGGGCGTAGTCGGGAAGCGCCTCCACAATAAGCCGCATCCCCAGCCTGCTGTAAAAGGCAATGGAACGGCTGACATCCAGGACGGGCACGGTTACCTGGTTTAGGTCCATAAAAGGGGGCTTTGGTTACCTGGGCACTCCGGATTTCAGCGACTCCAGGAGGCCGCTCAGTTCCTCAAAGCGATCCAGGGCATCTCTGCCCGGTGCCTGGTCGGCCTGGTTCATCATGGAATAGAGGTACCGCCACTGGTCGGCCAGCATGGGTTGCATGTAAATCCCATCCGCCGTTTCGATTTTGGAAAGGGTTTCCTCCAGGGAGTCCAGCCGGGACTGCTCTGTTTGGGACCGGTCCTTTTTGTCTTTCAATTCCGAAATGGATTTCTCGAGCCGCTGCTGAAGCCGGTTGGTTTCGGTGATCTTATCCCGGATTTTCAGCTGGAAATCCATCTGAGCAGCCACATCGGCCCGGGTCACTCCCGCATCTGAAACCCGCGGGTCCATGACGAGCTCAAAGGACTGGCTGCTTTTTTGGTTCCCAACGGTGAGAACCGCCGTGTAGGTGCCAGGTTTTACCATGGGGCCATTCCGGTATCGCCTCCTCTCAGAGGCATACCAGGGGCCGGCCTGTGTCATGTCCCAATGGAAGCGATTGAATCCAACCTCATTCTTCAGGGACTCCGTTACCAAAAATTCCGTAAAGTTGGTCCCCATATCACGCGTGGCACTACCCGGGGATTCGGGAATCGAATCACTGGAGAATGCCGTAAGTACGGTCCCTGATGCATCCCTGATTTCCAGTTTGACGGGTGTTTTTGATTTCTCCGGAAGAAAATAGTCCAGGATCACCGAGGGCCTGGGATAGTCCGGGCGATTGCTTCCCCAGGCTCCGGAGGGGGTGCGATACCGAATAGTGGGCTCCGGTTGGAACAAGGCGGGCGCGTCCGAACCTTTCAGGTCGGTTTGCCGGAGCGTGCTGATGTTGTCCAGGATCCAGAAAGCCCTTCCCATGGTAGACAGGACCAGATCTCCCCGATGTATCTTCATATCGGTGATGGGGGTAACCGGAAGGTTTTGCTGGAAGGATTGCCAGGTGGCCCCGTCATCCATGGAAATATAAACCCCGTATTCAGTCCCTGCAAACAGCAGCCCTTTTCGTTCCGGGTCTTCCCGCACCACCCGGGTCGGGTAATCCCCGGGAATTCCATTCTTGCCGTCGGTAAGCAGCGTCCAGCTGCGCCCGTAATTCTCGGTTTTGTAGATGTAGGGCTTCGGATCCCCAAGCTGGTAGCGGAGGACCGCTACAAAGGCCCTGGCCGGATCGTGGGGAGAGGGCTCCACCGCATCTACCCGGCCACCTGGGGGCAGGTTCTTCGGGGTGACTTCAGACCAGCTTTGGCCACCGTCCCGGGTCACATGCACAGGGCCGTCATTGGCGCCCACCCATATAACCCCTTCCTGCACAGGGGACTCGCGGATCGCATAAATGGTACTGTAAAATTCTTCCCCCGTGACGTCCCTTGTAATGGGGGCTCCGGAAATA
>JAWWDW010000216.1:0-4249 GCA_033719735.1 Robiginitalea sp.
CAGCCATTTCCCAGTCGTAACGGAGCAGGTAGGTCCCCAGCAAGAGGATGATTCCGTGGCCGAGCACCGTGATGGTGACAAAAACCAGGAGGAGTACGGAAAGTTTTCCAGCTTCCCCAAGGGCCTGAAAATCACAATAGGCGCCCACCACAGCCAGAAACAGGTAAATACCCCAGCTGCCCAGGAACATATTGCCCCGCTGCCGGTGCAGGACGGGAATCTGGGCAAGCAGGATCGCCAGGGTCGTCAGGACGATCATCGCGGGGATGTCCCATCCGAATTGGCGAAAGATCCCGGTGGTCCAGTCTGTAAGCAACAGGGCAAACAGGCTCAGGCCGATCCAGAGGGAAAGCGAACGGATGCTCAGGGTGGCGGCGTCATCTTCTACCATTGGGTGCGGCTCTTCCGAGGATGGGGTATCCAAACGCTTCTTTCGCACCGGAAGCAGGCGTGAAAGGGCCACCGGGGACGCGATGGTGACGAAAAACCAAAGGGTGGTCAGCACATTGTCCACCGCCACGGCACTGGTATAGACCAGACCGTGGTCCATGACCCTGTAGTGGAGGGCCACCGCATTGAAATTGATGCTCCCTCCCGTATAGGTGCCGGCCAGCATCCCGGAGAGGGCCGCGTACATGCCTTCGAACAAGGGGCCATCGGAAACCACCAGGGTTGCGATCAATACACCTACCACCGTGCCCAGGGTACCCAGCAGGAACAGGATCAAAATGGGGAATCCCGTTTTTCTCAGCTGTACCAGGTTAACATCCAGCAATAACAGGAAGAGGGAGGCCGGGGCGATGTAGGTAAAGATGGCATCATAGGTAGGGTTCGCGCGGGTTGGCAACAGCCCGGCATTGGCCAGGACGGCGCCCAGAACAATCACCATCAGGGCGATGCCGAAGGTTTTGAAAAACGGCTTCCGGCAGATCCAGTCCGAGAGGAACAGGACCACCGAGAGCATGAGCAGGATGTAAAGTGGATTCTCTAAAATGGACACGACGGCATCTTTGGATTTACGGCAAGATACTATTTCTTGAACAGTACCCCGGCAGGGGAAGCACACCCCTGCCTCTTCCAGCAGTTTCCGCTTTTTTTCTTCTGGGATTCTATTTGTATCTTCTGCGATCCGGAAGTGACCGGGCATCCTTTGAATCCATTTATTTAAACCATAACTGCTTGTGAATAAAACTCCTGCGCTAGACGACCCGAAGTACTGGTACAAAGATGCCATCATTTACGAATTACATATCAAAGCTTTCTTTGACAGCAACGGGGATGGTATCGGAGACTTCAAGGGGCTGATAGAAAAACTCGACTACCTCGAAGACCTGGGGGTGACGGCCATCTGGCTCCTTCCCTTCTACCCTTCTCCCCTGCGGGATGACGGCTATGATATTTCCGATTACTACAGCATCAACCCATCCTACGGACAACTGCGGGATCTGAAACGCTTTATCAAAGAAGCCCATAAACGCGGGTTGAAAGTGATCACGGAGCTGGTCATCAACCACACCTCGGACCAGCACCCCTGGTTTCAGCGGGCCCGCAAGGCGCCTCCAGGGTCCGAATACCGGGATTACTACGTATGGAGCGAAGACCCCAATAAATACAAAGACGTCCGGATCATCTTCACGGACACCGAACCTTCCAACTGGTCATGGGATGCCGAGGCCAATGCCTATTACTGGCACAGATTCTTTTCCCACCAGCCTGATTTGAACTTCGACAACCCCAAGGTGCAGCAGGAGGTTATCCGGATCATGGATTACTGGTGCAAAATGGGGGTGGATGGGTTTCGCCTGGATGCCATCCCCTACCTGTTTGAACGGGAAGGGACCAATTGTGAAAACCTCCCGGAGACCCACGTATTCCTGAAAAAATTAAGGGCGCATATCGATAAAAACCACGAAAACAAATTATTCCTGGCAGAAGCCAATATGTGGCCGGAGGATTCGGTATCCTATTTCGGGGACGGGGACGAATGCCATATGAATTATCATTTTCCCATCATGCCCCGGATGTTTATGGCCCTGAAGATGGAAGACCGCTATCCGATCATGGATATCATCGACCAGACCCCCGAGATCCCCGAATCCTGCCAGTGGGCCATTTTCCTGAGGAACCATGACGAGCTCACCCTTGAGATGGTCACCGATGAGGAACGGGATTATATGTACAAGGTCTACACCAAGGATCCCCAGGCCCGGATCAACGTGGGGATCCGCCACCGGCTTGCCCCCCTGCTGGAGAACAACCGCAATAAGATCGAATTGATGAACGTGCTGTTGTTTTCCCTCCCCGGCACGCCTGTGATCTACTACGGGGATGAGATCGGCATGGGGGACAATTTCTACCTTGGGGACCGGGACGGGGTGCGTACCCCCATGCAGTGGACTGCCGACCGGAATGCCGGATTTTCCTCGGCCAACCCGCACAAACTCTACCTGCCCGTTATTATTGATCCTGAGTACACCTATGAGTCTGTCAATGTGGAGGCGCAGCAGATGAACGGATCCTCCCTGCTTTGGTGGATGAAGCGGATTATCGCCATGCGAAAAAAATTCAGGGCATTCGGGCGTGGCGACATCCGGTTCCTCTCCCCTGCCAACGCCAAGGTAATTGCCTTTATCCGCAGTTACGGAGATGAGGAGATCCTGGTGCTTGGAAACCTGTCCCGGTTTTCCCAGGCTGCGGAAATCGACCTTTCGCAATACGCCGGGTACCATCCGGTTGAGGCATTCAGCCGGAATGCATTCCCGGAGATCGGGGAAACGCCCTATCTGTTCAGCCTCGGGCCCTACGGGTACTACTGGTTCTCCCTGGAGAGGGAACAGCAACGGGAACAGGATACAGCCCTGCCCACCCTCAAACTGAAACAGTGGGAGCAGCTGCAAACCAGAAAGCAACGCAAGCTCCTGGAAAACGATGTTTTCCCCAGATATTTAAAGGGTTCTACCTGGTTCCTGGGAAAGCATCGAACCCTGCAGGGACTGTCCCTGTTGCACTGGATCCCGTATCCCCTTAAAGGCCATTCCTGTGGGATTGCCCTGCTGGAATGCACCTATAATGACGGTTTGCCGGAACGGTATCAGGTCCCCCTTGCATGGGTCCCGAAGCCAGAGGATGACGATACCCTGGAGGTTCCCGAAATGGCCATCCTGGCAGCCCTGCAGAAAAACGGGGTTGAAGGCTATCTGATGGATGCCTTCTTCCTGGATAGCTGGCAGCGAAGCCTGGTCAGGAAACTTTCGGGAAACCGCACCCTGGAAGCCCAGGGTGGAAGACTCCATTTCAACAGCGGAAGGAAAGCCCTGGAAGGACAGGCCGCAGAACTGCAACCCAAAATAGCGGAAGATCCTTCCCACAGCGCGCTTGAATTCGGCGACCGGTATTACCTGAAACTATACCGAAAACTCGATGACACCATCAACCCGGACCTGGAGATCAGTCGCTTCCTTTCCGAAAAAACCTCCTTCCGGTACGTTCCCACATTCCGGGGTTCGGTCACCTTCCGAAAAGGAGGGGATACAGAACTGGCCCTCGGGCTCCTCCAGGAAAAAGTAGCGTACCAGGAAAGTGGCTGGGACTATGCCCGGGATGCATTCAAAAGGTATATGGAAGAGGCACGGACCCATTTGAAGGGGGAAGGTACCCTTCAGCTCAAAGGGCTGCCAACGACCCCCATCACCTATGAGGAAATGCCGACCGTGCTGCAGGAAGTCATGGAAAGCGCTTTCCCGCAGCGGATGATCCTTCTGGGCGGAATTACGGCAGACATGCACGCGTCCCTGCTCAGCGGCCCTGCAAATGCCGGTTTTGGCAGTGAACCTTTTTCCCTTCACTACCAGCGGTCCGTTTTCTCTTCCTTCCAGGGACTCACCCGCAGCGCCCTGGACCAATTGAAAAACAGCATTCCCGAACTTTCCGGAAAACTCAGGGAAGATGCCCGGGAAGCCCTTGGCCTGACATCCGACATCCTGGGGCGATTCAGGAAGATTTACGCCCATAAGATAGACGCCCAGAAAATCCGCACCCACGGGGACTTCCACCTGGAACAGGTGCTCTGGACCGGAAAGGATTTCATCATTCGCAACTTTGAGGGAGAGCCCATGCGCCCATACAGCGAACGGCGCCTCAGGCGCTCCCCTTTACGCGATGTCGCCTTTATGATCCGGTCGCTGAACTACCTTTCCATCGGAACCCTGATCTCTGAAAATAACGGAGGTGGGGAAATTCCCGGGGAGGA
>JAWWDW010000217.1:0-4239 GCA_033719735.1 Robiginitalea sp.
CTCCCCGGGACCCGCCTTTGATTTCAGATACAGGCTACCCGCCACAAACACCAGCAGAGCGGGTATCACCCAGCCCATCTGGTAGGCCTGCAGCGGCCAACACCCTCCCAGCCAGTGGCCGGGGCCGGCTATTCCGAGACTACCCAAAAAGTCAGGGATACTGAACACCAGGGTCGTAATGACCACCGCCCTGAACACGGGACGGGGCGTCCAGGTTTCAGGCAGGGCGTTGAGGAGGATCAGGCTGATGGTCAGGGGGTAAATGAACATCAATGCAGGCAGGGCCACGGCGATGATGTAGTCCACGGGCAGCTGCCCCATGAGCACCCCCATTACACAGCCCGCAAGGGCGGTTATCCTGTAAGCGGCAACCGAGCCCCCGAATCTGGATTGTACAAAATCTGAGGTCCCGGTAACGATCCCCACGGCTGTGGTAAAGCAGGCCAGGCTGATCAGCACGCTCAGGAAGGCATTGCCGGAAGCCCCCAGGGCCCAGGTGCTCATTCCCCTGAGCAACTCCGTCCGGCTCAGGTCCTGGGGAAATTCCCCCTGCAGCAAAGCCCCGGAAAAGATGAGGCCGGCATAGAGCAGGAGCAAACCCAGACCTGCCATCCACCCGGCCCGGGAAATATGAAGAAACCGCTGCCGGGCTTCCAGGTGCGGGTATTCCAGATTGAGGGAAATCAGGATGACGCCCCCGACCACTACAGCCCCGATCGCATCGAAGGTCTGGTACCCTTCAAGGATGCCTTCCGAAACCGGGTGCTCTAGCAGGGCAGTCCCGGGCACCCCCGGATCGAACCACAGCACACTGCCAATAAGAAGCAACAGGACCAACAGGATGGCCGGGGTGAGGAATTTCCCGATGAGGGGGGTGATCCTAGAGCGATTGATGACCAAAAGGTACACCAGGGCGAAATAGACCAGGCTTGTCCAAAGGGAATCCGTGCCCAGGAAAGGGGCGACACCCATCTCGTGGGTTACCGAGGCCGTGCGGGGCGCAGGCAGGGAAATAGAAATGGCATAAACCAGGTAACAGTAGACCAGGCTAAATGCCGGGGAGACCTTCCTGGCAAAATCGAACATACTCCCCTGGAGCCTGGCATGCGCCAGGATCCCGAGCATGGGGATCACTACCGCCGAAATGCTGAAACCCAGGCCGGTCAGCCACCACGAAGGTCCCGAACGCAAGCCCAGCTGGGGTGGCAGGATCAGGTTCCCGGCACCAAAAAAAAGGGAAAAAAGGGCAAGGGCAAGTATCCAGTCGGATTTACGTGTCATTTTTGGAATTCTATGATACGATTTTTAACTTCCGCCCCCTTTGACAGGATTGGTCAAAATACTGTTTCCCGAATGATTTTCCATCTTTTGTCGAAAAAAGATGAATTTTCACCCCATACATCCAATAAATAAGGGGGTTCGGTCGTTGAAAAATAGTCTAACGGATTTTAAACCCAGTTTATACGAAAAAAGCAGAACAACCCATCAATCCGGCCCCAATCAATACCGGACCCACAAATCCAAAAAACCTACTCCAATGAAGAAATTCCTTTGCACCCTCTTCGGACACCACTACACGGTCTCGAAGAATGTTACGTCCCACATCAAGGAATACGACTGCGTCCATTGTGGCAAGCAGGTCACCACAGATGCCAGCGGGAATCTTTCCCTGCTGACCCCGGAACTCAGGGAAATAAACAAGACCCTCGAAAACATTTACCAGAGAAGGCACAAGCATAACGAACACCAGATGGCCTGATGAGTTCTACGGGTCCCTTTTCTCAAACGCATTCCATCCCTGAGCGGTCAGCGGGATAGCTGCTCCGCCCCTTCCTATCATCATCGCTCCGGATCCGGCATCTGTCATATGCCCGATTACCGTAAGGTTCGGGTTTCCCTTGATCTTTGGATAATCCTCCTGATCGATCGTGAATAACAATTCATAGTCCTCCCCCCCGCTAAGTGCCACCAGGGAACTGTCCAGCTGGAATTCTTCGCAGGTGCGTATCACCAGCGGGTCCAGTGGGATTTTCTCTTCATATAAATGGCACCCTACCTTGCTGGCCTTACACAAATGCAGGATTTCAGATGAAAGGCCGTCGCTGATGTCAATCATGGCCGTGGGCGTTACCTCCAGGTCTTTCAGAAGGGCCGTAATATCCCGTCTTGCCTCGGGCTTTAACTGGCGCTCCACGATATAGTGATAGGGGTCCAAATCCGGCTGGTGCTTCGGGTTTACCCGGAAGACCTCCTGTTCCCGTTTGAGCACCTGCAGCCCGAGGTAGGCCCCGCCCAAATCACCGCTGACTACAAGCAGGTCGTTTGGTTTGGCACCGCTCCTGTAGACCACATCCTCCGGGGCTGCCTGCCCGAGGGCCGTGATGGAAAGAATCATCCCTTTGCCGGAAGAGGTAGTATCCCCTCCCACCACATCCACTTCGTAGACTTTGGATGCCAGGGAAATCCCCTGGTAAAGTGCCTCCAGCGCCTCCAGCGAAAACCGGTTCGATACGGCCATGGAAACCGTAAGCTGAGTAGGCGCCATATTCATGGCGTAGATATCGCTCAAGTTTACGACCACTGCCTTGTACCCCAAATGTTTAAGAGGGGTATACCCCAGGTCAAAATGCACGCCTTCCACGAGCATATCGGTAGTGACACCCAGAAGGGTATCTCCCATCCTGATCACGGCGGCATCGTCTCCGATCGCTTTCACTGTAGATGGCTGTACGGGTTTCAGGTGGCCCGTCAGGTGGTCGATCAGACCGAACTCACCCAGCTGTTCCAGGTCGGTTCGTTGGGAATCTTTGTTTTCAAACATGTAGCAAAAGTAATACTCCTGCAGGTAAGGAGCAGAAGGATGGGATTCCCTTAAAATCCTTCCACATTTCCGAAAATTTTGGGGGGAGCTGGAAAAGAACCCCGCAAAACCCCCTGTAGGAGGGTGTTTTACGCATAGTTTTTCCCAATAATCCAATACGTTATAATAATGTTAGGAATGCTGTTAAAATCGGGAAGAGTCCCTATATTTGTGAACTATTTAGACTAATTCCAATTAACGATGATCAAAGTTTCGGATTCCGCCAAGCAGAAAGTCCTCTCCCTGATGCAGGAAGAAGGCTATGACGCCAGCAGCGCGTATGTGCGTGTGGGGGTCAAAAGCGGGGGTTGCAGTGGATTGTCTTATGAACTGACCTTTGACAGTCAGACAGGGGAAACCGATAAGGTCTTTGAGGACAATGCCGTGCGCATCATTGTGGACAAAAAGAGTTTCCTCTACCTGGTGGGGACCACCCTGGAATATTCAGGGGGTCTCAACGGGAAGGGTTTCGTATTCAACAATCCGAATGCGCAGCGCACCTGTGGCTGCGGGGAGAGTTTTTCCCTCTAAGGCACAGGCAGAATCGAATTTACGTGGAGGCATTCCTCCAAAAACAGCTAATGTAACACCTAAGGCATGGCTTACACAGAAGAAGAATTAAAAAAGGAACTGGAAAGTAAGGAGTACGAGTACGGCTTCTATACCGATATCGAATCAGACACCTTTCCCAAAGGGATCAATGAGGAAGTCGTTATCGCGATTTCCAAAAAGAAGGAGGAACCGGACTGGATGACCGAGTGGCGCCTGGAAGCCTTCAGGGCCTGGAAGGAAATGACCGAACCGGAATGGGCGAACATCAGGTACAAAAAACCGGATTTCCAGGACATCTCCTACTATTCTGCCCCCAACAAGAAGCCAAAGTACGACAGCCTGGATGAAGTGGATCCGGAACTCCTCGATACCTTTAAAAGGTTGGGAATCCCGATCGAAGAGCAGAAAAAGCTGGCAGGGGTGGCCGTGGATGTCGTGATGGATTCGGTATCTGTGGCAACCACCTTTAAGAAGACCCTGGCTGAAAAAGGGATTATTTTCTGTTCCATTTCTGAAGCCATCAAGGAGCACCCAGACCTGGTGCGCAAATATATCGGGACGGTGGTGCCCCAAAAGGACAACTTTTACGCCGCCCTGAACAGCGCGGTATTTTCCGACGGGTCTTTCTGCTATATCCCCAAAGGCGTTCGATGCCCCATGGAACTTTCAACGTATTTCCGGATCAACCAGGCAGGCACCGGCCAGTTCGAAAGGACCCTGGTCATTGCCGATGAAGGCAGCTATGTAAGTTACCTGGAGGGTTGTACCGCCCCTTCCCGGGACGAGAACCAACTGCACGCAGCGGTGGTGGAACTCATTGCCCTGGA
>JAWWDW010000218.1:0-4229 GCA_033719735.1 Robiginitalea sp.
AAACGGCCTTTCTTGTATCCCATCCCATATAGATGGATGGACATCCGGCAGGGCTTCTGAAGGATTTCTAGAAATAGCGGTGATGCAAGCGAAAATCCGTTTTGCGAAGCAAAAAGAAAGGATGGAGCGACCAGCATCACCCGCGGTTTTGGCGTCAGCCAAAAATTTCCTTAATCCTTCAGGGAAAGCCCTTTTCTTTGCTTCGTTTCTTTTGGGCGAGCAAAAGAAATGAAGAGAAAAAAGGCAAGCAAAGAAAATGAACAAACAAAAGTGCGAACGCAGTGAGCACTAAATCCCTTTTGGACCAGCAAAAGAAAGAAGAGAACAGGAGGTGCGAACATCGTGAGCACCGACCCATCACTTCCTCACAACCCGATGTTTCCCAAACGGATTTAACGAATTGATTAGCCCGGATTCCAGGCCTTTCCAGAGGTAATTCCAAAAGCCCTTGAAGGATACGCGTTCCGTATAGATCTCGCTGACCACGGTATTGCCGTTGGGTTTGGGGTTGGATTTTTTGAGCAGGACGTTCGCTGCCCAGGAAAGGGTCTTCCGCTTTTCATGGTTTTCCCGGTAGAGTTCCACTTCCAGGTTGTGGTAGAGCAGGGTAAGGTTGCCGCGCATAGTGTACGGAGTGCCATGCATGTCGAACCTCAAACCATCCAGGCGCCCGGATTTGAATTGCAGCCCAATGGCCGGCAGCACCGTTTTGTTCAGGCTGGAAAAATTGGAGGTGCCTTCCGTACGGCCGTTTACGGTGAAACGTTCGGAATCGTAGGGGAGCTCCACCCGCACCGCCATCGGGATTTCCCGGTCCAGGCGGGCCTTCAGGTCCAACACCAGCGGTTGGGAAGACAGCATGCTGTCCGGCAGGGTGGTAAGGTGGGTGATCGTCCCGTCCAAATCATAGAAATCCACCACCAGGGGGGGTGCCCCGACCTTGACCTGCTCCACATAGTTCAAATAGGCATCCCGGAAATTCACCTCCCCGATGTGGAAGGGGAAGCTTGCCTGTGCCAGTATTTGGTTGGGCAGCAGCTTTTTCTTTCGGGTGTCGAAGGGCTTGGACTTGTCGCGATAGATCTCCACGCGCAGGCTGTCGATCAGCATCCGGTTGGTCAGAAACTCCCCCCTGTCCAGGAAGGCGTTCAGGTCGAAGTCTTCCAGGATGAGGTCCGTGGAAGTCGCCTCATAGACCTCATAGCTGTATTTGTTTTTAAGCCGGAAGCTGTCGCGCTCCTCCCGGGGCCGGTACAGCAGGTCGCGTATATGAAGGTTCTGTTCTGCATAGGAGTACTCCATATTCCGGAACCCCACCGTGTAGAGGTTTTTCCGCAGGTCCAGCCGTTCCTTGTCCAGATACAGGGTGAGGTCCCCGAGGTCGGGTTCAAAAACGGATTCCTGCAAATACCCCTTTTTCACCCGGAGCCCTTCGAAGCGACCCCCGGCCGATGTGAAGCTCAGCAGGGTGTCCCTGGGTTCCAGGGCCATCTGATGGAGTGTAAAGCTTCCGAGCTCGAAGGTCCCGAGGGCCAGCTCCTTGATGCCTGGCAGGCTGATGCCCTCCAGGGATAGCCCTGGCGGCTTGTTATCTTTTTTACTTTTCTTTTGGTCCCGTCCCGGCAGCAGGAGGTCCAGGGTGACTGAATCGATGCGGATGGATCGTACCTCAATGGATTTGTCCCAGAGGAAATTCATGAGCCCGACTCCTTCGATCACCACTTCATTGACGGCCAGCCGTTTCAGGGTCCTCGCATCGCTTTCACCTTTCAGGACGGCTTCCCGGAATGCTTCCAGGGGTTTCATGCTGAAGTTGTGCAGGGTGATGCGCTGCTGCTTCAAATCCAGATCCAGGTCCTCGTAGTGGAAGCTGTAGGTAGGTGTTTTTTGAAGGAATCTGATCTTTTCACGGGCATACCGGTCCAGGGACTTTTCCAGGATGGGGTTCAGAAGCCGGGGACCCAGAACAAACAGCCCTAAAAGCAGGACAAACACCAGGCCGATGATGATTACAGATTTACGCCTCATGCCGGAAGATCGGTAAATTTAAAGATACGCCAAAACAGGGAATATAGGGCCCAAAAAATGCGCTGGTTTTCCCTTAGTTTGAACCCAGGCTGTTGGGCGAGCGGGGGATCAGGGATTCGTAATGCGCATAACGCTCAAAGATCTGTTTCACATACCGGTAGGGCTCCACCCCCCTCAGGTATCCGTACTCCACCACCTGGTTGTAATAGTTCTTCGGGTAACTGAGCGCCAGGATCATCTGGTCCACATTCCGGTCCCAGCGGTCCGGGTCCAATCCCCGGGTTGCTGCCAGCCGACGGGCATCCTGTACATGGCCGAGGCCACAATTGTAGGCGGCCAGGGTGAACTTGATCTGCTGGAGGGAATCCGGGATTCCTTCAAAGGCGCCCCTGAGTTGTTGCAGGTACCGCACCCCACCCTTCAGGCTTTGCTCAGGCTGGGAGGGGTCCGAAACTCCGAGCTCCTGTGCTGTGGAGGGCATCAGCTGCATAAGCCCGCGGGCCCCCGTCCAGGCGGTGGCATTGGCATCAAAGCGGGATTCCTGGTAGACCTGGGAGGCCAACAGGCGCCAGTCCCACCCCAGGGCTGCCGCCTGCGTTTGGATCAGGCTGTCATACGGGCTGATCCGCCCTTCGGCCAGGCTGTAGAACTCGCTTCGGATCCGCCGGTTGAAGCTGCGCCGGTTTTCGAAGTATTTGTTGTAGATGTAGTAGAACTCATCCGACTTTTTCTCCTGTGCGATCCAGGCATCCAGGGCGGTTTGCAGCCCCCTGGCATTTTTGCGGACCGCCCACCCAATGCGCTGGGAAAAGCTTACGGGTACGCTTACGTCCAGGATGGGATAGCTCGAGGCATTGATATGGGCCAGGTTCCAGTCTGCCACCGTGTATTTGATGCGTTTGTCCACGACCATTTTGATGATCTCATCGGTGGAGAGGTTCCCCTCCAGGGTGTCGATGACAATCGTCCCGCCGATTTCGCGGGAGAGGTTTTCAAGCCGGTTCAGGTAGGAGGAGTTCTTTCGGACGCTGACCGTATCTCCGATCAGGTCTACAGGGTCGTCCACCAGGGTCGCCCGGATCTGGTCCAGGGTCATGCTTCTCCAGTTGGCGGGTTTGCGCTGTACCAGTACTTGTTTGGTCAGGTAGAGGTAATCGGTAAAGGCCACTTCCTCCTTGCGCTCCCGGGTGATCGCCAGGCCATGGGCCACCAGGTCCACCTGTCCGTTCTGCAGGATCTCCAGCATCTGGTCCAGGTCCTGCACTACCCGTACTTCCAGTTCCAGGTTCAGGTGTTCTGCCAGCCGCTTCAGCAGTTCGTATTCGTAGCCCATGGGCTGCCCCTTGTAGAGGAAATAGCCCGTGGCACTATAGGCAACAAGGGCACGCAGCTTCCCTTCGGACCGGATTTCCTCCAGGTCCCTTTTGATCACGGGAACCCCTTTTTCGGAGGTCACTCCGGCCCTGCCCCACTGGCAGGACCAGAGGGTGGCAGCCATCAGAAAGGCCAAGCCGAAACGTATCAGTTTGGTTTTCAAAGTACTGCAAGATATAAAAAACGCAGGAAACACCTGGAAACAGGTGATTTAAGGGTCTTTTGATACGTGGGGTTACGCCTTATTTCCCAACCAGGGAGGAGGATACGATTTCCAGGGAACTCGCCAGTTCACGTTCCATATCGGCAAACCAGTAGGTGGAAATACTATCTGCGACCAGGACCAGAAGCCCCGTAATCAAAAGCAGGCCGGCCACGGTGATCAGGCGGGCCCATTGAAGTTTTTCAGCCGAATTCATCAGTTACTAATTGGTAGGTGTTGGTCACTAAAATACGAAATTTTGGTTTTCTTAACAAATTTTTAAGATTTAGATGGTCCTCAATTGTATTGTTTGTTTGGCAATCCCCCTGTCATTTCGAACCGAGGGCTGCATAGCGGGCTGAGTGTGAGAAATCTCACGAAGGATGAACGGTACTCTCTTGGTGAGATTTCTCAGTCGGTCGTTTCACTCCCTCCTTCGAAATGACATATAAGAGCTAACCTGATAACAGGTATTATTAGCTATCCAATATTCCAAAATGTCATTTCGAACCGAGGGCTGCGCAGCTGGCCGAGTGTGAGAAATCTCACGTAGGATGAACGGTACTCTCTTGGTGAGATTTCTCAGTCGGTCGTTTCACTCCCTCCATAGAAATGACAAATAAGA
>JAWWDW010000219.1:0-4219 GCA_033719735.1 Robiginitalea sp.
CCTCGATATAGGTTACCTCCAGGCCGTAATTGACGTAGTAGATATAAAACCCCAGGGTCAGGATGACCAACCAGGTCTCCAGCAGGCTGTTGCGTCCGAAGCTCCGGATGGTCTCCACCCAAATCACGGGGAACATCAGCAGGTTGATGATCGGGATAAACAGCAAAAGCACCCACCAGGATGGCCGGCGGATGATCTTCATCAATACGATGGCATTGTAAACGGGGATCGCTGCCTCCCAGGCCTTGCGCCCCGCCCTGGTATAGAGTTTCCAGGTCCCCAGGAAGTGAATGACCTGGACCAGGAGGATAAAAAGAAGCCACTGTGTGTAATCCATAGAAGCGTTTCGGTTTCAAATTTGTTATGCCGCCGGTGGCTTTGTTACGTTCCGGCCAGCTGTTTAACGGAGGTTTAACACGTCTTTCATCTCAAAGACCCCCTTTTTTCCCACCAGCCATTCCGCTGCCAGGAGTGCCCCCTGTGCAAAGCCTTCCCGGTTGTGGGCCGTATGCACGATCTCGATCCGGTCCACTTCCGACTGGTAGGCAATCCGGTGCGTTCCGGGGACATCCCCGGTCCGTTCTGAAATCACGGGGATGCTCCCTGCTGGCGCGTTTCCCTGGGTCCATGACTGATACGCGCTGTTGGCGATAATCCCCTCTGCCAGGCTGATGGCCGTACCACTGGGGGCATCTTTTTTTCCGGTGTGGTGTGTTTCAGCCATCCGGACCGAATACCCGGGCACCCCTGACATGAGCCTGGCCAGGTGGCGGTTCAGTTCAAAGAACAGGTTCACCCCGAGGCTGAAATTCGAGGCGTACAGGAAAGCCCCGCCCTCTGCCTGGCAAAGCTCGGTTACCCGATCGAAATCTGCAAGCCAGCCGGTGGTCCCGGAAATCACGGGCACCCCGTTTTTCAAACACTGACTGATGTTTTCAACCGCTGCTTCAGGCTGGCTGAAATCGATGGCCACGTCTAGTTGCTCAAATGGGATTCCTTCGGTCGGCCCATCGATACGGGCCACCACCTGATGCCCCCGCCCGGGAGCCAGCCGGTCGATCATCTTTCCCATTTTGCCATATCCGAATAAACCTATTTTCATGGGAAGCTAAAAACGTATTGCCAGGCCAAGCCCGTAATTTACCTCATTGTTGATGGGGTGTGTTTCCAGATACGGCTGGAATTTCAGGCTGAGGTCTTCATTGACATTGTATTGTTTGAGGTGGGCATCCACGTTGGCATCGATGATATTCAGGGCGTAGAGGGCAATGGTGATCAACAGGGCAAGGTCCCGGTCCCGCTGATACCGCTCCTGGGCATCCTGCAGCGCTTCGTCGGAGAGATCCGGGCTGCTTGGGGTCACATCGTCATTCTTATTCAGGTCATAGAATTCATCATCTGTAAAACCAGCCCTGCGCCGTTTGAAGGCCGTGCGAAAGCGGTCGTAAAGGTCGTCGTTGTAGAGATAGACGTAAACCCCGGTACCAATAGCGCCCCACACTATGGGTACTTTCCAGTACCGCTTGTTGTAGATCTGCCCGAGTCCTGGCAGCACGGCGGAATAAAAAGCGGCCTTGCTGGGGGCCAGCGGATTGACAGGTGCTTTCTCGACCCTTTCGAATTCAACCCCCTCTTCGGAAAGGGCCTCCTGCAGGGAGTCTGCCTGTTTTTCCGCGGGTTTTTCATCCTGCGCCCGGACCCAGAGACAGGTGCAGAGAAGCCCCAGAATCAGAAGGATGTTACGCACCGGTGATTTGTTTTATCAGTCTTTTGAAGTCCGCTTTGCTTTTGAAGGGGATGCTTATTTTTCCTTTGCCTTCCTCAGAGGAAACCACTTTGATGTCGGCTTCAAGGGCTTGCTGCAATTCCCTCAGGCCGTCCCTGGCAAAATCAGGCAGTTTCCCGGGGCGCTTCCCGGGTTTGCTTTTCCCGGCGCCTTTATCGTGGTATGCCCGTACAAGCGCTTCCGTTTCCCGGACCGAGAGGTTCTGGCCGATGATCTTCTCATAGATGGCGATTTGGTCCGGACGGGAATCCACGTTGACCAGGCATCTTCCATGTCCCATGCTGATAAAGCCGTCACGCATCCCTGTCTGAATGATCGGGTCCAGGCGCAGCAACCTGAGATAATTGGTGATCGTAGAGCGTTTTTTGCCCACCCGGTCACTGAGTTTTTCCTGGGTGAGGCCGACCTCTTCGATCAGCCGTTGGTAGGAGAGGGCGATTTCCACCGGGTCCAGGTCTTCCCGCTGAATGTTTTCCACCAGGGCCATTTCCAGGGATTCCTGGTCATTGGCGATCCTGATGTAGGCGGGGATCCGTTCGAGCCCAATCCTTTTTGAAGCCCTGTACCGGCGTTCCCCGGATACCAGCTGGTACCGGTTGAAATCCAATTTTCGCACCGTGATGGGCTGGATCAGCCCGAGTTCCCGTATGGACGAGGCGAGTTCTTCAAGGGAGTCGTCATCGAAATTAGAGCGCGGCTGGAAGGGGTTGACCTCGATGTGCGCCAGATCGAGTTCCACAATGTTCCCTACCACCTTATCGGCATTTTTGTCCGAAGCCGACTGAATATCGTTCTCCGGATCATTCAGCAGGGCGGAGAGCCCGCGTCCCAATGCCTGTTTTCTGGTTGCCTTGGCCATTATACGGTTTGTCTGTTTTTCTGGAGCAATTCATGGGCCATGTTCAGATAGTTGGCCGCTCCCTTGCTGCTCGCATCGTATTTGATGATGCTTTCCCCGTAGCTCGGTGCCTCCCCGAGACGGACATTGCGCTGAATGATCGTCTCGAAGACCATGTCTCCGAAGTGTTTTTTGACTTCTTCCACCACCTGGTTGGAAAGCCTGAGGCGGGAATCGTACATGGTCAGGAGCATCCCTTCGATATCGAGGTCCGGATTGTGGATGCGCTGTACGCTCTTGATGGTATTCAGGAGCTTGCCCAGTCCTTCCAGGGCAAAGTATTCACACTGTATCGGGATAATGACCGAATCTGCAGCCGTCAGGGCATTAAGGGTCAGCAATCCGAGGGAGGGGGCACAGTCGATCAGGATGTAATCGTACGCTTCCCGGAGGCCTTCAATGGCTTTCCTCAGCATGTATTCCCGGTCATCCTTGTCGACCAGTTCTATCTCGATGGCCACCAGATCAATATGGGCAGGGATCAGATCCACGTTCGGGGAATTGGTGCTGACGATGGTATCTGCAGCCTCGCTGGTGTGCTCCAGCAACTGGTAGCTCCCCCTGGCCACTTCGTCTACTTCAATCCCCAGTCCGGAAGTCGCATTCGCCTGCGGGTCCGCATCGATCAACAAGACCTTTTTTTCCAGCACGCCCAGGGAGGCCGCCAAATTCACCGTAGTCGTTGTTTTTCCGACGCCGCCCTTCTGGTTTGCTATCGCAATTATTTTACCCATTTGGTAAGATTGTATTAGGGGCTAAAAATACGATTATTTGGCGTTGAAGAAAACGGAATTTGTTAACATGGAGTGAATAACTCCGCGTCTTTCGTTAAAGTTTTACCGATAGCAGGGCAGTCTTGTCCGGTTCGAGATTTCGGGCGGGAATCACCTGCCCAAACTTCATGATGAGGCCTCCATCAGCAGGTCGAGGATTTCGATGGCAGCATCCGGAATGCGGGTCCCGGGTCCGAAAATTCCCACAACACCTGAGTCATACAGAAAGTCATAATCCCGTTTGGGGATGACCCCTCCCACGATGACCAGGATGTCTTCCCTCCCCAGCGCTTTCAGGGATTCTATGACCTCCGGCACCAGGGTCTTATGGCCCGCCGCCAGGGAGGAAACCCCCAGGATATGCACGTCGTTTTCCACCGCCTGTTTGGCCGCTTCCGCAGGGGTCTGGAACAGGGGGCCGATATCCACATCAAACCCGAGGTCCGCATAGGCGGTGGCCACCACCTTGGCCCCCCGGTCGTGGCCGTCCTGCCCCATTTTGGCGATCATGATACGGGGCCTGCGCCCTTCCCGATCGGCAAAGGCATCTGAGAGGGCACGGGCCCTGTCAAAGGATGCGTCATTTTCAATTTCCCTGGAATACACGCCTGTAATGGATTGGACGCTTGCCCGATGCCTCCCGAAAGCCTTTTCCATGGCGAGGCTGATTTCCCCCAGGCTGGCACGGTGCCTTGCGGCTTCTACAGCCAAAGCTAGTAAATTTTCTCCGGCCCCTTTGCCTTCGGATCCAGCCTTCTTCCG
>JAWWDW010000220.1:0-4202 GCA_033719735.1 Robiginitalea sp.
ACGACAAACAGGGCAATGGCGGAGGTCCCTACACCAATGAGGCAGTGGGGGCGGAGAATTACGGTACCATCAGCTATGTTGCCGAGTCCCCCCATCAGCCCGGGGTGTTCTACACAGGGAGTGATGACGGCCTGGTACACATCACCCGGGACAACGGCGCCAATTGGGAAAATATCACCCCAAAAGGCCTTCCGGAGACCCTGGTGAATGCCATTGAGGTATCCCCTCACGACCCCGGGACCGTTTATATCGCGACTACCCGTTACAAGTTCAACGACTTCACCCCTGCCCTCTATAAGAGCACCAATTATGGCAGGACCTGGGAGAATATCACCGCGGGCATACCTGAAGGGGCCTACACCCGTGTGGTGCGGGAGGACCCTGTCCGAAAGGACCTTCTGGTGGCCGGTACCGAAACCGGACTGTATGTTTCCTTTAACGGGGGCAAGAAGTGGGAGCGGCTCAAGTCGAACCTCCCGGTCGTCCCGGTAACCGACCTCCAAATGCAGCATAACGACATACAGGTCGCTACACAGGGGCGTTCTTTCTGGATTTTTGACGACCTCCCCCTGCTCAGGCAATATCAGGGGGAAGCCGGGAAGGCAACCCTATATACCCCTGAGGACACCATGTTCCCCAATTGGTACAGTGGCATGGACCGGCCCAATCCGAATGGGACCCACCCGTTTGAAGGAGTGAACCCCCCCAGCGGCATGGTCCTGTATTATGAACTCCCGTCCCTGCCCGATTCGGTTGAACTCCACCTGGAAATACTGGATTCCAGCGGCGGTTTGGTGCGACGCTACAGTTCCGTGCCGGACCCTGACTATATCGCCTATGAAGGTGCCCCTTCCAAAGCAGCGGTCCTTCCCAAGAAGAAAGGGCTGAATCGCTTTGTCTGGGATTTGAGATATCCAATGCTGCCAGGGGCCCCGAAGGTCTATATAGAGGGGAGTTTTCGCGGGCACCGGGCTGTCCCGGGCACCTATTCATTCCGGCTGAGCTATGGGGACGTCAGTCGGGAAACCACGGCTGCCATAGGGACCAACCCGGTGATCCCGACCACTCCGGAAGCCTACCAGGACTATCACGAATTCATGGGCCGGGCCGAGGCAACCTATACGGAGATGACCCAGATGACGAACCGGCTGTACGACCTTCAGGGAAGGCTTAAAGCATTGATTTCCCACCTGGAAAGTGCCCGGTATGCAGATGTCGCCTTAGAGGCCAAAGGAGTGCTGAAGAAACTGGACGCATGGGACAAGGTTATGGTACAACGGCTTTCCAAGGCTTACGATGACGTGGAGAACTATGTAAATGGTTTTACGGCTGAATATTTAACGGCGCTTAATCATGGGGATAGTGGGATCCCACGGATCAATAAGGGGACCCGGGACAAGATGGCCGAACTCAATGCCCGCTGGAGTACCCTCAGGACCCAGGCCGAGAACCTGATCCAGGAAGATATCGAAGGCCTGAACCGGGAGTTGTATGAAGTTGGGGTGGGCCCGTTGTACCTTAGGGAATAGGCAGGCCTGAATCAACGGGAACCCGGTTTTGTAAACCCCCTGAAGACAGTGCTTTATCGATGTTTTAGGGCACTTGGGCCCCTGCTGCTTTGAAGGTTCACAGGAATGCTTTTACTTCGAAGAGAACACGGAAATGGAATGAGAAAAAACCGAATCCATAAAGGGCTGTTTCTCCTGATCACAGGAGTGCTTCTGAGTTCCTGCGGTGCGATTCAAAAATCATCCGATCCCTATTCAGATGCCTGGGAGGAAGTGCTTGAATCGAGGAGCTGGAAGGCATCGCTGCAAGCCCAACCCAGCGCTTCGGACCAGCGGGAAACGCAGTATGCGATCCCAACCTACCAGCCACTGCAATCCGCTACCGTGGATCCGGATTTTCTAAAGCGGTATCCGGCCCTGGTGAGCCGGGCGTATTTCAGGCTCATCGCCGAGGCCATGGATTCAGACCGACGGGTGGCCAGGTCGTATCAGGACATGTACCGGAAGTACCGACAGCCGGAAGGACGCAATGACCCGGTCCTGCAGCGCGAATACGAAACGGCGCGCAAACGCTTCCTCGCACACCGGGAAATGCTGGAAGGCCTGCGTTCCTGGAATGCATTCAACGAATACGGGTCCGATGACTTGGATTTCTTCATGCAGGAACAGCTCGAAGTAGCCTATGAGAAATATGAAAGGGGGGTCAGGGAAGACCCTCTGGTTGACTACCTCATGCGGCGGCTGGCAGACCTGTATCACCTCCGTTATGGAGGATTGGATCCCAGTGAGATCTTTCCGGGATAAGACCATCCCTGCTCCCTTCTCGACAAACAGAATCCCAACGTGATCCGGGGTATCATCCGTTTCCCATTTGGACAGCCAGCAACGCTTTTTTGTAAAGAACACTTGACATTTAAAAATAATGCGCTATATTTGTCAAATAAACTTTACAAATAGACAATAATAATTGACAATGAAATCTGTTGTTATGGACATTAAGACCACACGTAGACGAAATCAGAGCCGGCTGGCTCAATGGACTTTTGCCTGGACTGCCACTACCGCCCTGGCGGCCTTCGGTCCGCAATTTTTATGGGATGACGCCGCGGGGCTAACCGCCCTGGCCATTCTGCTGAATGTAGGGATCGGAATCGGGATGGTTTTGGCCAACCGGCGCCTCCTCGAAGGTCTGGACGAACTGGAACGGAAGATCCACCTGGAATCCCTGGCACTCACCCTGGGCCTCACCCTGATCGTAGGGATCGGGTATTCCCTTCTGGACAGCACCGACATCATCCCATGGGATGCAGAGATCAGTTTTTTGGTCATTTTCATGGGCCTGTGCTATTTATTAGCCGTGGTCATCAATCAAAAGCGTTATAGCTAACTCCAAAGGATCCCACCATGAAGAACAGAATTCGGGTTTTGAGGGCAGAAAAACGCTGGACGCAGGAAGACCTGGCCAATTCGGTTGGCGTGTCGCGGCAGACCATCAACGCCATCGAAAAGGAGAAGTTTGATCCGAGCCTGCCCACGGCCTTCCGGATTGCCCGCCTCTTTGACCTGCCCATAGAAAAGGTCTTTCAATACGAGGAAGAATCGGTCTGATCCCGGGCCAAAGGGGAGGTCAGCATGATTTTCCCTTTGCGGGTGCAACAGCGGTTGCGATTGGGGAAAAACAGCTACATTCGTAAGTGAAAATCTGGAGATTGTGTTATTTGCTTTTACTTCCGGCCTGCTGGCCGCTATGTTGCATGTGATTTCCGGACCGGATCACCTGGCCGCGGTAACGCCATTTGCCATTGAGCGCAAGCGAAAGGCCTGGAAGATTGGGGCCATCTGGGGCCTGGCCCATTTGACGGGCATGTTGCTCATCGGGCTCCTGTTCCTGTTGTTTCGGGAATTGATCCCGGTGGAGGCCATTTCAGCCTACAGCGAGCAGCTGGTGGGCCTGGTCCTTGTGATCGTCGGGTTCTGGGCGCTCTATACGGTGTTCAGGAAGAACCCCATTCATTCCCACACGCACATCCACGACAATGGGTCCCCCTACATGCACAAACATCCTCATTCCCATGACCGCAGTGGATCCCACGAGCACAGCCATACACATCCACCTAAAAAACACGGGGTAGCGGCCTTTTCCATCGGATTCCTCCATGGGCTGGCCGGCATCGCCCATTTCCTCCTGTTCCTGCCTGTGCTGGGATTTGATTCCCAGGCAGAAGCGACTTCCTATATCCTTGGGTTTGGGGCGGGTACCGTGCTGGCCATGACCATTTTCACCCTGGTGCTCGGGCAGGTTGCCGAACTGGCCAGGAACTGGCACAATCCTGTGTTTTTCCGGGGAATCCGGGTAGCCGGGGGATTGTTTGCCGTGGTGATCGGGGTGTACTGGATGCTCAGCAACTAACAGATTCGCGGGAGCTGTTCCCCGATCAGGGGGGTCACGATACGGGTCCCCCCAACCGGACTCTCCATTACGACTTTTCCGGGATGTGCCTCCCGCAATTCGCCGACCAGGGCGGCCCGGGACCCTTTGGGGTGTTTTCTCATAAACTCCAGGGCAGCGGCACTTGAAGCCGGGTTTACCACGGCACAGAAAACCCCTTCATTCGCCACATAGAGCGGGTCCAGACCGAGGATCTCACAGGCGGCCGCAACCTGTTTGTCCAGGGGCAGGTCATTCTCCCTGAG
>JAWWDW010000221.1:0-4192 GCA_033719735.1 Robiginitalea sp.
AGTCGAGGAAGCGGATCACCTCATCGTCGAAAACCGCAATATTCCCGGAGGTTTGGTAAGCCACATGTACCTCGTGCCCCTGGTCTACCAGCCTGAGCAGGGTTCCGCCCATGGAGATCACATCGTCGTCCGGGTGGGGACTGAAGATCAGGCAGCGTTTTGGATAGGGGTCCCGGCGTTCCGGGCGGTTGCTGTCATCCGCATTTGGTTTGCCGCCGGGCCAGCCGGTAATCGTCCTTTGCAGGTCGTTGAAGACCTTCAGGTTGATGTGTTCCGCCGATCCGATTTCGGCCACCAGGTTCCCCATCCCATATTCATTGTAGTCCTCGTTGGTGAGCTTCAGAATGGCCTTGTCCAGTTTTTCGGAGAGCCAAAGGGTCGCCTTCTTGATCAACAGGTCGTCCCAGTCACACTCGGTGACCAGCCATGGGGTGGCCACCCGGGTCAGGGAGGAGGCGGCCGCCCGGTCTGTGATTACCTCGCAATTGGGGTGTTGCTGCAGGAAGGTCGCAGGGACGGATTCCCGGATCTTCCCCTCTACGGCCTGTTTGATAACCTCCGATTTGCCTTCCCCCCAGGCCATCATGATAATCCGCCTGGCCGAGAGGATGGTGCCCACCCCCATCGTGATTGCCCGGGTGGGGACGTTTTCCAGACCGAAAAAGTCGCTGGCGGCATCCACGCGGGTAACCCGGTCGAGGCGGACCATACGGGTGGTACTGCCGAGGGAAGACCCGGGTTCGTTGAATCCGATGTGTCCGGTGCGTCCAATGCCCAGGATCTGGATATCCAGGCCCCCTGCCTTTTCGATCTTTTGTTCGTACGCCCTGCAATACTCCCGGACGTCTTCCTTTTCCAGGGTCCCGTCCGGGATATGGATCTGGCTTTTCGGGATATCGATATGGTTGAAGAGGTGTTCATTCATGAACCGCACATAGCTATGGATGGAATCCGGTTGTATGGGGTAGTATTCGTCCAGGTTGAAGGTGACCACGTTTTTAAAGCTGAGTCCTTCTTCCTGGTGGAAACGGACCAGGAATTCATACATTTTTGTAGGTGTTGAACCCGTGGCCAGGCCAATCACTACTTTTTTATGTTCTTTCTGTCGCTGTCGGATCAGTCGGGCAATTTCGTTGGCCACATAAAAAGAGGCAGCTTCGGAGTCTCCGTGGATGCGGGTGGGGATCCGTTCGAATTTTCTGGCTTCTCCCTCATCCGGAATGGGTTGGGCAGGGGTGGCATAGGTGTTTTCAGTCATGACGGGTGTGTATTTGTTTCGCGCAAATTTAGGAAGAAATTCTATATATGCCGTAAAATGCAAATTAAATTGCTGTTAAATGCAATAAAATAGGTTTTTACAAAATATAAAAAGCAAAAAACAGCATGTAGAAGAATTTTATATCTTTGTGCAAAACCCGAGAATGCTCAAAGAAGAACGGCAGCGAATAATCTTGAATGAGGTGGAAGTACACAACCGTGTACTGCTCTCGGACCTGGCTGAACAATTGGAAGTCTCCGTGGATACCGTAAGGCGGGATGTCAAGGAGTTGGACCGGGCACAGAAATTGCGAAAAGTGCACGGGGGGGCTGTTTCACTCGGTTTTGTATCCCCGGCTGCGGCCAATAGCAACACCTACGCCCTTCAGGAGAAAAAGGTGATTGCCGAGAAGGCACTTGGCCTGTTGCGGGACGGGAGCGTGATTTTTATGGATGGGGGAACTACCTGTCAGGAACTGGCCCGGGTCCTGCCCGAGAGGCTCGACCTTACCTGTTTTACGATCAGCCTTCCCGTTGCCCTGTTGCTGGTTTCCAAACCTGGGGTCCGGGTAGTACTGATAGGGGGGGAGGTCTCCGGAGAAGCACAAATCACCACAGGAGCCAGTGCCGTCAGGGCCCTTTCGGAAATCCAGGTGGATTATGGATTTATAGGGACCGGCTATGTAGACGCCCTTCATGGCCTTACCGAGTTCGACTGGGACGTGGTCCAGGTTAAAAAGGCCGTGATAGCGGCTTCCCGCAGGGTAGTCCTTCTGTGTATTTCTGAAAAACTAAACTCCCAGCACCGGTACCGGACCTGCGATATCAATGCCATCAATACCATGGTGACGGAGCTGGATCCGGACCACAACCGCCTGAATTCCTTTCGCGACCATCAAATCCATATCCTATAATGGCCCATTTCAAAAAAATTACGGAGCAGCCCTCCCGGTACGACCACCTGGAAGACATGGAGGTGGAAGCGCTTCTCCAGAACATCAATCGGGAAGACCAGCAGGTGGCCCATGCAGTTGGCCAGGCCATCCCGGCCATCACCCGCCTCGTGGAAGCGCTGGAACCCCGGTTCCTCAGTGGAGGAAGGTTGTTTTATATCGGGGCGGGTACCAGCGGCCGGCTTGGGATCCTGGATGCCTCAGAGATCCCCCCGACCTATGGCATGCCCCACGACCGGGTCATCGGGTTGATTGCAGGGGGGGACCAGGCCATCCGAAAGGCCGTGGAACACGCCGAGGACGACCCGGAACAGGCCTGGAAGGACCTGGGGGCGTACGGGATTAATACCATGGATACCCTGGTGGGTATTGCGGCTTCCGGGACTACGCCCTATGTGGTAGGCGGGATCCGAAAGGCCCGGGAAGAAGGGATCCTTACCGCAGGACTGACCAACAATCCCGGGTCGCCCCTGGCACTGGCCGCAGAAGTGCCCATCGAAGTTACCGTTGGCCCGGAATTCGTCACGGGCAGTACCCGGATGAAAAGCGGTACCTCCCAAAAACTGGTTCTCAATATGATTTCCACCGCCCTGATGGTGCGGATCGGGCGGGTGCAGGGGAATAAAATGGTCCACATGCAGCTGAGCAACAACAAGCTCATAGACCGGGGGACCCGCTACCTGGTCGAACACCTGCACCTCTCCTACGAGGATGCGGGGTGGCCCTAAAAAAATACGGTTCCGTGCAGAAGGCCCTCGAGGCCCTCAAAGCGTGAAGCCTTCCTTGATCGGGTCTAGTTTTCCGGTACCAACCGGTAGATCCCTTTTCCTTCGACAGCTACGTAGATCAACCCATCGGGGCCCTGCCGCACATTGCGTACCCGGCCTATTTCATCCATCAGGCGTTCGCGTTTCAGGACCCTGTTCCCGTCCATTTCCAACCGCTCCAGATACCGAAAGGAGAGGGACCCAACCAACAGGCTTCCCCTCCATGCGGGATACTGGTCGGAGGTGACAAAGCACATGCCGCTGGGGGCAATGGAGGGTACCCAGTAATGGATGGGCTGTGCCATACCTTCCATCTCTGTCTTGTCCGTAATCGGGGTGCCGCTGTAGTTGATGCCGTAGGTGATTACCGGCCAACCGTAATTGACCCCCTTTTGGATGATGTTGATCTCATCTCCCCCCCGTGGGCCGTGTTCATGGATCCAGATCTCCCCGGTTTCCGGGTGCCTTACCATCCCCTGTGGGTTTCGGTTGCCATAGGTATAGATGGCCGGAAGGGCTCCCGTTGAATTTATAAATGGATTGTCCTGTGGGATACGACCATCGTCGTGGAGGCGGTAAACCTTGCCCCCGTCCCGGCTGAGGTCCTGGGGGTTCACATCCCGCTGTCCGCGCTCCCCGATGGTGAAGTAAAGGAACCCGGCATCGTCAAACTCGATCCGGGACCCGAAATGTTGTCCTGCCGTGGTGTTGGGTCCTGCTTTGTAGAGCACCTCCAAATCCGTGAGTTGGTCCCCGTTGAGGCGTGCCCTGGCAATTGCCGTGTGCCCTCCTTTTTCTTCCCCTTCTTCAGAGGCGTAGCTGAGGTAGATCCACCCGTTTTCAGTGTAATTCGGATGGAGTTCAATAGCCAAAAGCCCACCCTGACCCCGTACATACACCGGGGGGAGGCCCTGGATCTCGGTCTTCTCCCCGTCTTTGAAATGGATGAGGGTTCCGGCTTTTTCCGTGATCAGCATGCTGCCGTCGGGCAGGAAGGCCATGCCCCAGGGGATATCGAGGTTTCGGACCACCAGCTCTGCCGAAAAAAGCGTTTCTTCAGGTGTTTCAGCCGTATTTTGCTCCTTTTGGGCACAGGAGACAAAGATCATTACAACGAAAATACATATGGAGGCGATACTATTTTTCATAGCGTGTCGTTGAACTAGTAAGAAATGTCGATGAAAAGCCATTTGTTAATGGGATTACGGTCCCAAA
>JAWWDW010000222.1:0-4185 GCA_033719735.1 Robiginitalea sp.
CCTCGGCCCGCTCCAGGGCGGTAAGATATCCGTTCAGCGCCCTTGCATAGTCCCCCTGGTATTCGTATTCCCCGGAGATGTAATTCAGCATGCTCAGGTAGAGGGGGTCATCCTGAATTTCGGCAGCAAGTTTCAGGCCCTCCCTGAAATGCGCAATGGCTGTTTCGGAATTTCCCCGGTCTGAATAGTAGTGGGCCAGGTGCATGTTCGAAATACTTGCTCCCCTGGGGTATCCGGATTCCTGGCTTATGTTCAAAGCTTTTTCAGCCAACTGATGAAGGCTGTCCGCATTGTAGAACCGCATTTCACCAGCGAGTTTATTCACCAGGTCCACGTAAGCGGTATCCCTGGGGCTAAACCCGGAAGACCGTTCCATAAGGCGAACCTGGGTGTTGAGTTCCTTCCGTTTGTTTTTCTGGCCATTAGCGTCCTGCAGGAATCCAAAGGACAGCAGGAGCAGGATTCCCATCAAAACACGCAAAGGCGGCCGGGGTACAAAAAAGGGGGCAGACAGGTCTGACATGTACTTCTTTTGTCTGCACCTAAAGTATTTCGAGCACTTTAGTTGTACCAAAGAATGTTGTGAAACCCGGAATTTTGTGTGTTTTATCCCTTCAAGGGTGCAGTTCATCGATGAAATACCTCCCGTAAACAGCAAATGACCGGTTGGAGCAGGGGAGCTGCCCCGCGTCCACCGGATGGGCGATGTCCAAATTTCAGATCAAAATATTTTGATACGTTTGATAAAAAAAAGTACCTTTGCTCCCGCCTGTTCGGGCACCTGGTCCGACGGCACAGACGTTCTGAAAACGGTTCGGAACCTTGTTTTCAAAATGCATAATGGTGGTTGTAGCTCAGCTGGTTAGAGCGCTGGATTGTGGTTCCAGAGGTCGCCGGTTCGAACCCGGTCTTCCACCCCATACAAACCTCCGGTTGATAAACCGGGGGTTTTTTTATGGAAAAAGGACAAAACGTGTTTTGGTCCTTTTTTCGTTAAGGATCCATGCGTAAGCATGGAGGTTTGTATGAGCAGGTTCCCCCAACTCCGGATCAACGAGCCTATGGGGAGTTAGCCCGGTCTTCCACCCCATACAAACCCCCGGTTGATAGGCCGGGGGTTTTTTTGTGGAAACAGGACAAGGCATCTATCCAACCCGCGTGGAACAAAAAAACCCGCACTCCCTTGAGGCGGGTTTGTAGGTGAAAAGGTGTTTTAGGCCTTCAAATTCGTTTATTTGGCCGCCTTGTCCACTACCAGGCGCGCATCCCGGTTGGCAATTTCCCAGGCGGTGTGGAAGATGAGTTGGGCCCGGTTTTTCAACAGGTCGTAATTGATTTTGTCAGGGGTATCGCCAGGGCGGTGGTAGTCGGCGTGGGTCCCGTTGAAATAAAAGATGATCGGGATGTTGTTCTTGGCGAAGTTGTAATGATCGCTCCGGTAGTAGAACCGGTTCGGGTCATTCTCGTCATTATACGTATAATCCAGTTCGATGTTGGTGTATTTGGCATTGACCTCCTCAGAAAGCTCGTGCAACTCGGTACTGAGTTTATCGGAGCCGATCAGGTAGACGTAATTCCGGTCTCCTTCCCGTTTCGGGTCAATGCGGCCGATCATGTCTATATTCAGGTTGGCTACCGTATTTTCAAGGGGAAAAACAGGAGCCACATCCGTATAGTAGCGGGAACCGAGCAGGCCTTTCTCCTCCCCTGTAACATGGAGGAAAACGACGGATCGCCTTGGTTTCATCCCGGCATCTGCAGCCATTTTGAAGGCTTCCGCAATCTCCAGCATGGCCACGGTCCCGGAGCCATCGTCGTCCGCCCCGTTGTTGATGGCCCCATCTGCATTGACTCCAATATGGTCCAGGTGGGAGGAAATCACCACGTACTCATCTGGCAAATCAGAACCCTGTATGTAGGCCACCACATTCTCCGAGTCGATCTTCTCATTCTGGCTAAGCACGTTCAGTTCAATGTCTGCGGGGACCACCGATGCCCTTACAGAGTTTTTATAGGCTGGATAAATCTTTTCAGCCAATTCCCCCCGGATCAGCAGCATGCCCGGGACCTCCTCCTGGGAGACCAGGTCCATCCTGCCGCGGTTGTTGGCCTCCATATAATTGTAATACCGCTGGTAACGCGCATAGTTATCCGGATCTACGTAGAGAAACCCGGCCGCCCCCTTGGCTTTGGCCACCTCGGTACGCTTCTCAATCGCTTCGGAGATGTTGCTCCACTTGGAGGCTTCCCGGGTGCCCGTCAGCAGGTAGGTTCCGTCTTCACTTACCGGCTCCCCGGATTTCATTAGCAGCAGTTTTCCCCGGACATCCAGCCCGTTGTAGTCTGAGTAGGCTTCCGTTTCGATGCCATACCCCACATAGAGGATTTCGTCGTAGGTTCCTTCAAAACCGGCAAAGGTCAAAAACCCGGTTCCGATCCGGTGGGTTTCTCCGCCAACGGTCATGGTTCCGGAGGGAAGTTTGGCCATTTCCAGGGGTACCTTTTGGAAATAATCGCCATTTTTCTGGGCTGCAGGAATTCCCAGTGCTTTATAGGCATCCCGGATATAGGCAATGGCTTTTTTCTGTCCTTCGGTGCCGGTTTCCCGTCCTTCAAATTCGTCCGAGGCATAGGTGTATAAGTGCTCCTTTAACTCAGATTCAGAAATAGATGCCGCGAGGCTGGGCACGTCCGGACGCTCCGGAGCCATGGCAGTATTCTCAATAACCGTTTTCTGTGAACCCCCGTTACAGGACAGCACCAGACCGGCACACACATAAAGGATCTTTTTCATTTTGGATTTTTATTAGGACGCCCAAAAATAGTGAATTTAGGCAACTTCCCGTCCTGCAAATTCAGGCTGAAGGCTATTTTAAGTTGCAGCCATTACATGAAATCACAGGCTTCCATAGGCAGACCGGATCATGGCATCGGTATCCGACAGGCACTTAAAAACCTCAAAGGTCCTGCCCTGGGTGCGTTGTGCCCCGAGGGCATTGGCATACCGCGCTGCCCGGATGAAATCCGTGGAGTCGCTGAGCAACCCGTAGCCAAGCCCCCCGGCAAAGGAATCCCCACACCCGGTGGTGTCTACCACGTCGGTTACAGGAACCGAAGGGACAATTTCTTTTTGGATATCCTGACCTGGCTTAAAGTAAACGGCACTCCCGCCTTCATCCAGGGTCACGATCAGGGATTCCACGCCATGTTCGATCACATGATGTGCCAGGTCGTCCAGATGGGAAGTGTCTGTCTCATGAAGGGGTTTGAGGTCTGAGGGGTCATATTCCTTTTCGAACCAGCTGCAGCGGGATTCTTCAAGGTTCATTTTAAGGACATCGATATAAGGGAGCCACATATCCCGTTCCACCCAAAAACGATAATGTCGTTTCCCAAGAACATCCACGGTATTGGTGGGACCATGGGCATCAAAAATAATGGTACCCTCTCCGTGCTGGCGGATATACTTCAGGGTTTCCAGGGGAACTTCATAATCAGTGATGGGCACGCAAACAAAAACATCTGCGTGGATGAGGGGTGCAATATCTTCCGGACGGATGGGGTTCATAAAGCCGGTCTGCCGTTCCTGACGGTTGTTTTGGTCGAGGAATTTCAGCTGGATCACATCGCCCTGGTCTGCGGAGGCGCTTATAAATCGGGTATCAATGTTAGCGTAAGGTTCAAAAACTGCTTTGACCCCTTCCAGATCCTTCTGCCTTACGTGGGATACCGGGAAAACCGTCCCTGCATCCCCCAGCAGGCGGGACAGCCCGATGGCGGTGTGGGTGGCACACCCGTACTTTTCGATCACTTCCCCTTTATGCGTGGTGATATGGTCCCTGGGGATGGGGCCCAGCACAGCAACCTTAAAGTGTTTCATCCGTTTCAGCTTAGGCTGCTGGAAGATATAAAATTTGGCTAACTCCATAGAATGATTTCGATTACAGTGATACAACCTATGTTTTATCGGCCCGCCTCCGAAAAACAGCAGAAAGGTGAATCGAAATTTTAAAAGCTTTGTTATCTTTGCCCCGCCTTCGTTCCGATAGATATCGGAACTTCGGCGGGCAAAGCCCGCAGGGTAAGGAGGAATGGCAGAGTGGTCGAATGCGGCGGTCTTGAAAACCGTTGAGGGTCACACCTCCGGGGGTTCGAATCCCTCTTCCTCCGCAAAGAAAAACCCAG
>JAWWDW010000223.1:0-4182 GCA_033719735.1 Robiginitalea sp.
CACCGTGGAGAAGTAGTAATGGTTGTTGATCCACTGGGTGACCACCATGGGTCCCTGCATGATGCCTTCCAGGGCTGCGCCAGAGCTGTCCAGTTCCCAGTTATAGGAGTGCAGGAAGCAGCGCCCGTCCAGGTGGGTGTCTTTGGTAAGGGACCTGGGGGCGATCACAAACCCGGCATTTTTTGCCAGGCCCCACTCCGGGCGGGTCTCCCCCCAGTGGGCCGCCTTTTCCTGGGCCAGGGCAACACTGTTCTTCTCCGTTCCGAGCCGGTCCCCGGTAGCGGTTTGCTGGGCCCGGAGCAGATCTGATTTCAGGGCATTGAGCTGCGCCTGGTGGGATTGGGGCACCCCTGCATCAAAAAGGGTGATCTCATCCGTGGTCGTATTGTGCTCTGCACCTATGAAAACCGTGGTTGCAGGGATTTGAATACCGTGTTCCCGGTCCAGGGCTTCGCGGACTTCGGCCCGGTTGGCCAGCCTGGCCAGCATCCGGGCATTGTGCCTTCCCGGGCTTGCGGCACAGGCGCCGCAATCCAGGCTGGAACCAAACGGGTTGTTTGCCGAGTGGCTGCCGTGGCCCACAAAGAGGACCAGGGGGGCATAGTGTTTCCAACCCATCAGGTCAAAGGCAGATTTCACGATGGCCACCTGCTCCTGAAGGGGGATCCCGGGGACGGAGTCCTGAGTGTCGACACGATCGAGCTGCGGGTCGCAAAAGGACTCGAAGGCAGGGGTGTTTTTTTGCTTCAACCGATAGAAATACCCCGGGTTCAGGGTACGGGCCAACAGAGACAGGCCGTAGTAAAACCCGGACCCTTCCACAAACCCAAAGCCGGAAGGAAGCATGTTTTTCATTCGCTTCAGGAAATACTCGGCGAATTTCAGGATCTCATTCCGCTTTTGGTACGTGGCCAGTTTTTCCCCCTGGTTCGGCTGGGAGGTTTCAGAAACGCGGTAGGCCGATGGGAGGATGGGCGGGCAGGATTTGCGGACGATGTCATCTTCCATGTTCTCATAGTCCATGGCAATTCCGAAGAACCCTGCATACCCGTAGGTTTCATACTTCCCCGCAGATTCTACATGCCTGCGGATCGCTTCTGAACGGGTGTCTATACAAAATACCAGCTGGGCGTCCGGGGCAGGTGCTTCCTTGTTTTCCGGACTATCTGCAGAGGCTTCTCCGAGGGTATTGATGAACTTTTTCTGCCAGCTCCGCTCCCAGGCTTTCAACCAAAGGTATTGAAGTTGACCCTGATTCTCGCTGTTCTCCACGTCGGTTGCCTCAGGAAGGATCCGGGCCCCCAGGTGCCGGGCCAGCCATAGGCGCACCCCCAGATACGCCTCCAGGCTGATGGGATAGGCCTGTTGGAAGGGGGTGTCGGTTTCGACGCGGTAGTTGATATATCCCGTCCATCCGGGGAGGGCGGCCAGGTGATGGGTGAAAATTTGGACACACTCCTCCTTTGAGTGGCCTTTTAAAACCTGGGCCAGGGCCTCCGTGGCCGTTTCGGGAATCTGGCTGGTTTTGATTCTGCCCAGCTCCCCGTCATAGGCAGCCAGGTTGCGCCAGGCTTTGTAAAAACCTTTGGACTTTCCGGGCATCTCCCATTCGGCCAGGCCTTCGTCCATAAAAGCGGCAAGCCATTTTGAAAGGATGCTGTCCAGGCGGTGGTTCGGATTTAAACCCTGTCCCTCCCGGGCCGATTCCATTTGGTTTAAATAGAATTCAGGGGAATTTGTCAGGCCCTTTTCCTTCAACAGGCCTCCGAGCAGGTTTTCCTCAATTTCGCCCTCTTCCAGAGCCTTCCGGAAGATCCCTGCTTCCGGGAAAACACCTGCGTTCAGATGCTTTTTGGCGCTTTGAACAGCTTCCTGAAACGGCATGGTTTCATATCCGGACAGCGGGTTGGAGGTCACGAAAGAGTAGAGGGGCCAGGTTTTTCCAATAACCCGGGAGGCTTCCCGGATGCATTCTGAAAGCTGCTGCTGCTTCATACCGATTTTGATTTATACAGTAAGATGGACTTCTTGTAGGGTTGGGACAGGTTCATCAGTTTTACATAGACCCAGGGCATCTGCCGATACACGCCCAGTTTCATGATGAAGAACCCGATCAAAAACACGATGCCAAACCCGATCTCCACGGGAGACAGGGGCAGGGGTGCTGCCACCATGGGCATCCCGGCCATCAGGGCGGTTACCCCGTTGAACATCAGGGCGTAGATCCCGATTCCCAGCAGGGTGAGTGCCGAAGGGGCCAGGAATTTCTGGAACACAGAGAGGCTGCGCTGTTTTACGATATTGTACGTTGCCTGCCCCACCGTGATGGCCACGATGAGGGTAAGGAAAATGCCACTGTCCCCGGTGGTACCCTTCCCGGTCAACCAGGAGAACAGGGCGGCCCCCAGGAGGCTGAAGATCAGGACCACCACCGCCTGCAGGGCCCTGATGCGGATATGGGGTGGTTTCTGGGGGTTTGCATGGGCGATCTCTTCCCCGGAGGCGAGAAACAGGTAAGCCTTGTAAAACCCGTGAAGGATCAGGTGCGCCACGGCTGCATTGAAGAACCCCAGTCCGCACTGCATGATCATAAAGCCCATCTGGGCGATGGTCGAGCATGCCAGCCGGTGTTTTACATTGACCTGCAAAAGCTTGGTAAACTGTGCGATGATGGCGGTCAGCCCGCCGATGATCAACAGTACATTCAGTGTTTTTGTGGCAAAGAACAGGGTTGCAAACAGGGCCAGCAATATCCCGGCACCATTCACAAACCCGGCATGCATCAGGGCAGAGGCAGGGGTGGGGGCTGTCATGGCGGAAAGCAGCCAGCGGTGGAAGGGATAGATGGCCGATTGTACGATGGCGGCAAAGATGATACACAGGGCCGCTGCCAGGACGATATACCAGGGCATGCTGCCGATGGCCTCGGTGAGGGGCCCCAGGGTAAAGGCGCCGCTTTGAAAGGCCAGGAGCAATACCCCGGCAGTCAGGAAAAAAGTTCCCGTAAGAAAATAGCGCCGGGTAAAAGCGGAGGCTTCACGCGCCTCTCCCCACTGCCGGTCCACGCCGATAAGGCCGGACATGAAAAGCCCCATCATCCCCCAGCTCAGCAGTAAGAGGAATACGTTGTAGGAGACCACCAGCAGCATTACGGAGAAGGTAAAACCAAGGCACAGGACCATAAACCGCCTGCGGTACCGGAACCCACTGAGGTATCTGAGGGCATAGGTGCAAACAAGGGCACTGAAAAAGGTCACCACCGTCCAGATCAGGGCCGAGAAGCCATTGAATCGCAACAGGTCGGCCAGGTACCACTCCCCAATGCCCCGGGCATTGACCAGCAGGTTCCCCAGGTTTGCCAAAAACAGCAGCCAAAGCAATGCGATGGTCATTTTCGAAAAGGAGAACGAAGCGGTTTGTTTCAAATTTCTGCCTGCCTGCTGGACAGACGTTTCCGATATCGATTTTTCGAAGTTCATTTCTTGGAGTTAAGAACGTTTGGGATCAATATCCTGGCACAGGCATTAGTCGGCCAGGGTAATTTCCAGGGTGCCTGTGATTTTGAGGGTCCGTCCGGCTTCCCGGTTGCTGTTTATGAATTCCCTGGCGATTTGCTTTTCTTTTTCAAGCTCCAGTATGCGGCTGTCCAGCCCGCCTGTCTTGCAGCCATGGCTTCCTTCCCAAAGCTTCAGGCGTTCCAGCTTGTGAAAATTGATTTTTTCATCCAATAGGGCACAAATAATGTCAGCGGCCTCGGACGGGGTGAAGACCCCTTTTACCAGTTCGATCTGTTGCTGATCCTGTTGGGTTTTAACTTTTTCTGCAGTTTCCAAAGTGTCAGATTTTCAGGTTTTTCGATGCACTAACGCAAATTCCGGGGCAAATATGCTGATTTTAAAGCATAAATTAATATTTATTGTAAATATGTAATACATAAAATAAATTTATAACTAGATAAAAAACCTGACAGGTATGCATGCCTTGGGATGGCACTATATATAAAGAAACAGATACCCAATCCGGACCCGGGGAAGCTGGGGTCGGTCAAGTCTTAAAAGCCCTGAATAGCATTGAAGCACTATTCACCCTGGGTGCGGTTAGACATGTTGGGTTTTTGTTTTATCTTGAAAACAAAACACTGCAATGAATTATTTAGCTGCCTTACTATTCACCTTTCTTCCG
>JAWWDW010000224.1:0-4181 GCA_033719735.1 Robiginitalea sp.
CTCGAAAGCGCGCTTTTTTATTGATTTGAGAGTTCGTTAACATCTGTTAGGTTTAGAATTAATTAAATTTGCTTAAACAAAAAACTTCCCAATGAGTGCCAAGACAAAAAAGAAAAAGCCTGAAAGGAACGACCTGATGGCTGCCTTTATGACGGATACCCTGGAGGCGGAACGCTTTCCGGTTTCGGTTTATAAATTCTGTAAGGAGCACAAGATTTCAGAAACGGATTTCTACGCACATTTCGGCTCCCTTGAAAGCCTTCAGAAAGATATCTGGATTTCTTTTTTCAACCAGACCCTGGAACTGCTTGAAAAGGATGATGCCTATGGAGGTTATGGGAATCGTGAAAAAATGCTCAGCTTTTTCTTCACTTTCTTTGAACTGCTGGGCCTCAACAGGAGCTATATTCTCTTTGCCCTGCGCCAACAGGGTTCCCAGTTGCAGGAACTCGAACAACTCAGGGGCCTTCGCAGGGCGTACAAGGCTTTTGCAAAAGACCTCATCCTGGAGGCCAATTCAGAAAAATCCAACAGGTTCACCCGTCATAACCCGGAGGTGTTTTCCGAAGGCGCCTGGCTGCAGCTTCTTTTCCTGCTGCGGTTTTGGATGCGCGATGGTTCACCCGGTTTTGAAAAAACCGACATGGCCATTGAGAAATCAGTGAACACCATTTTTGACGTTTTTGACAATACTCCGCTGGAGCGTGTGCTCGACTTTGGAAAATTTCTTTATAAAGAACACCTTTCATAACATCAGATACGCCGGATGAAAAGCCTGGATAGAATCCCCACCTCAAAAATTGAACGCGCCGGGAAACTGGTGCAGACCGGTGTTAAGTTGGGCGGTAATTACGTCAGGCACTATGGGAAAAAGCTTTTGAACCCCGACCTGGATAGAGACGGTTTGGATGCTGACAACGCCCGGGATGTCTACGACGGCCTGAAAGACCTCAAAGGAAGTGCCCTGAAGGTGGCCCAGATGCTAAGCATGGAAAAGAACTTGCTCCCGCGTGCCTATGTGGAGCGCTTCTCCCTGGCGCAATTCTCGGTACCGCCCCTGTCCGGCCCCCTGGTCCGAAAAACGTTTAAAAAATACCTGGGGTGTTACCCGGAATCCTATTTTGACCATTTTGAGCCAGATTCTGTCAACGCGGCAAGCATCGGGCAGGTGCACCGCGCCCGTAAGGACGGGAAGAAACTGGCAGTGAAGATACAGTATCCCGGGGTATCCGACAGCATTCGGAGCGACCTGGCCTTGGTAAAACCCGTGGCCATGCGGATGTTCAACATCAAGGGAAAGGATTCTGAGAAGTATTTCAGGGAGGTGGAGGAAAAGCTGACCGAAGAGACGGATTACCTGCTGGAACTCAGGCAGAGCCAGGAAATTACTGCGGCCTGCCAGCACCTGGAAGGCATGCGCTTCCCGAAGTATTATGAAGAATGGTCGTGCGAGCGTATCCTGACCATGGACTGGATGGAAGGGGAACACCTTGGAGAATTCACAAAAAGGGATTTTGAGCGCGATACAGGGGACCGGTTGGGCCAGGTACTCTGGGATTTTTACATGTTCCAGATCCACGGCTTGCGCAAGGTGCATGCCGACCCGCATCCCGGGAATTTCCTGGTCGGAAGCGAAGGGGCCCTTATCGCCATCGACTTTGGATGTATCAAGGAAATACCGGATTCCTTTTACACGCCTTATTTCGAGCTGGCCAGGGAGGAAACCTTCCGGGACCGCGACCAATTTGTCCGGAAGCTGTATGATCTGGAAATCCTCACTGCGGCGGATTCCCCGGAGGAAACAGCCTTCTTCACAGCCCTGTTCCGGGAAATGCTGGAATTGTTTACCCAGCCTTTCAACCAGTCGGAATTCGATTTTTCCGACCCTGGATTCTGGAAACGCATCGGGGCCCTGAGCGAACGATTCTCGAATGACTCAAAAATCCGGAAAATGAACGCCAACCGGGGCTCCCGGCATTTCCTGTACATGAACAGGACCTTCTTTGGCCTCTACAACCTCCTGCACGATTTGAAAGCGAGGGTCCGGGTACATGACTTTGAGCGCTACCTGCAGCCGGTGCACTAACTCCTGTCGATACAAATTTTCAAGGGTTAATTTTAGGTCACCTTCCCATTTATAGGTATTTTTAAAGGTTGGATGGGAGCTGTCCCTCTGGCCTTCTGAGAACGCATTAAACGAAGTGACACTATGTATAATTCAAAGATTACCGGGCTTGGATTCTACGTTCCGGACCATGTGGTGACCAACGACGACCTTTCCAAAGTTATGGATACCAGTGATGAATGGATTCAGGAACGCACTGGGATCCAGGAAAGACGGCACGTGGTGGGGGATTCCGATACAACCACCGCAATGGGCGTCAAAGCAGCCCGGATCGCCATTGAGCGGGCGGGTATTGACAAGGATGAGGTTGATTTTATCGTTTTTGCGACCCTGAGCCCTGATTATTATTTCCCGGGCCCCGGGGTACTGGTTCAGCGGGATTTGGGACTGCGCACCGTGGGGGCCCTGGATGTCCGGAACCAGTGTTCCGGCTTTGTCTACGGCCTGTCGGTTGCAGACCAGTACGTGAAGACCGGTATGTACAAGAATGTACTGGTTATCGGTTCTGAATTGCATTCCAGGGGCCTGGACATGACGACCCGCGGAAGGGGGGTGTCCGTCATCTTCGGGGATGGAGCAGGGGCTGCCATTGTCAGCCGGGAGGAGAACCCGAAAAAGGGGATCCTTTCCACCCACCTGCACAGCGAGGGAGCGCATGCCGAGGAACTTTCCGTTATTGCCCCTGGCATGGGAAAGCGCTGGGTAACCGATATCCTCAGGGACAATGACCCGGACGATGTTTCCTACTACCCCTATATGAACGGACAATTCGTATTCAAAAATGCGGTCGTTCGATTTAGTGAAGTGATTCTGGAAGGCTTGAAAGCCAATAACCTGCAGCCCTCGGACATCGACATGCTGATCCCGCACCAGGCCAACTTGCGGATTTCCCAGTTCATACAGAAGAAATTCGGCCTTTCCGACGATCAGGTCTACAACAACATCATGCAGTACGGGAATACCACGGCCGCCAGTATCCCCATCGCACTAACAGAAGCCTGGGAAAAAGGCAAGATTAAGGAAGGGGACCTGGTGGTGCTGGCAGCTTTTGGCAGTGGTTTTACCTGGGGCAGTGCCATCATCCGGTGGTAATCAGGGCAGGAATACCCAAAGCCTGGACGGGCATCCCACTGACATTACCGGGGTAAAAATAGGAAACCCTGTCCTCCACGGAACAGGGTTTCCCTCAGACAACCACAAGGAAGGTTAACCAACCAATTCCCTCCCGGGTTGCAATGATTTCACGCTTAGAACAGCCCGCCGCTTCCCTCTTTGGTATTCCCGTCGCGCCGTTTGCGTTGGAGGGCCTGGTTTTTTCCGCTTCCGAAGCGGTAGGAAAGCCCAATAAATAGATTCTGGCTTTCCCAGTTGAACTCCCCGTTCTGAACAAAGGGCTGGTCCCCGTCAAAAGCAAAGCGCATGGTGTTGAAGACATCGTTGAAGTTCAGGCTGACACTGCCGTTGCCCTGGGCAAAACTGTATCGGGCGCCCATATTCACAAAATACATCGGCTTTGCCGTAATCTGTAAGGTTCGATTCTGACCCCTGTAATAGCCAAATAACTGGAAACTGAGTTGTTTGGTTGCTTTGAAGGTATTGTTCATCCTGAGGTTCCAGGCCACGTTCTCCACTTCAATTTCCTCTTCGATAATATCGTCCACAGTAGCATTGGTGTTGTCGGTCAGCAGGCGTTCGGTACGTCCCCGCTGGGTCTGTTGGTACAGGTCAAAACTCGCATTGATGCTCCACCAGGCTGTCGCCTTTATATTGGCAGCCAGTTCTGCCCCGTAGGCAGAAGTGTCGTCGAAGTTGTCATAGGTGAGGATCAGCCTGTTCAGGTCCAGGCGGTCCACGAAAACCGCACGGTTTATCTCATCTTTGATGGAGCGGTAGAAGACCCCGGCCGTTAGGCTGCCAGCCCCAAACCTGCGCGTATAATTAACCTCAATAGAACTGGTGAACTGGGGGGTGAGCTCGGGATTCCCGAAGGAGGAGAGCAGGGGGGTGGCAAATTCCCGGATCGGGTTGACCTGGCTCAGGCCCGGCCGGTCTACCC
>JAWWDW010000225.1:0-4179 GCA_033719735.1 Robiginitalea sp.
CAAGCACGCCGTTCTCGCTTTGGAATTCTACCTGAATGTCATCCCGTACAAAATTGGCCACAAGGGTGGGGATCCCGATGCCCAGGTTCACGTAATATCCATCCCTGACCTCTCTCGCTATCCGTTTGGCTATCCCGTTTTTGTCTAACATGCCTATCGCTTTCGTACGGTTCGTTGTTCGATTCGTTTCTCGTACTGGGACCCCTGGAAGATCCGCTTCACGAAAATGCCCGGAATATGGATCTGGTTGGGGTCCAGCGACCCGGCCGGAACCAGTTCCTCCACCTCAGCCACGGTGATTGCGGCCGCCCCGCACATACAGGGATTGAAATTGCGGGCAGTCCCCTTAAAGATCAGGTTTCCGGCCTCATCCCCCTTCCAGGCCTTCACAAAGGAAAAATCTGCCTTGTAGGCCTCTTCCATGACGTACATCTTGCCGTTGAATTCCCTTGTTTCCTTCCCTTCGGCCACTTCAGTACCGTACCCTGCGGGGGTATAGAAAGCCGGGATCCCCGCCTGGGCAGCCCGGCATTTTTCTGCAAGGGTACCCTGGGGGGTCAGTTCCACCTCCAGTTCCCCGCTGAGCATCTGCCGTTCGAACTCGTCATTTTCCCCCACATAGGAGGAAATCATCTTGCGGATCTGTTTCTTTTGCAGCAAAAGGCCCAGCCCAAAGTCGTCCACCCCGGCATTGTTGCTGATGCAGGTAAGGTCCGTAACCCCGCGCCTGACGAGCTCGGCAATGGCATTTTCCGGGATCCCGCAAAGGCCGAAGCCACCCAGCATGAAAGTCATGCCGTCGGCAACCCCTTCGAGGGCTTCTCTGGCGTCCGCAACGGTTTTTCGTATCATATCGGCATTTCGTTTAGGGCTTCCACCTAAGTTACAAAATCCAGGGGATCAGAAATCGAGCCCTTCCAGGTCATCTTCGAGTTCCTGGCTCTCGGCTTCTTCTTCCACAGGCTTGTTACAGTCTATCCGGATGGTCATTTCCTCGGGCTGCTCAAAATCCTCCTGGGAAACCTCCAGGTCAGGGTCCGCATAATTTTCCCGCATGTAGAGGGCCCAGATCGGCAGGGCCATGGCGGCTCCCTGCCCGTATTCGATCCGGTCAAAATGGGTCGCCCGGTCCTCTCCCCCTACCCAGACCCCGGTGACCAGGTTTGGCACCATACCGATAAACCACCCATCACTCTGGTTCTGCGTGGTCCCCGTTTTTCCGGCAATGGGGTTTTTGAATTCGTAGGGGTAGCCCGTGATGATTTCCTTGTAGACGGTGTTTTTGACAGCATAGGTATGCCTGAGCCGTGTCCCGGAGCCTCCTTCGGTAACCCCTTTCAACAAATCCACCATGGCATAGGCTACCTCCCGGCTGAGTACGTCCTTCGTCTCAGGTGTGTATTCATACAGCACAGTACCGTTCCGGTCTTCGATCCGGGTCACCATAACGGGTTTGACGTATACCCCCTGGTTTGCGAACGCCCCGTAGGCACCCACCATTTCATACACGTTGAAGTCCGGCGTACCCAGGGCGATGGACGGCACCTCGGGGATCTCCCCGGTAAGGCCGAGGTTTTTTACTATGGAGACCACCGGCCTGGGCCCCACCTCATCGATCAGCTGGGCGGTCACGGTATTGACGGAATTCGCCAGGGCCCGTTTCAGGGTATAGCTCCTTCCGGTATATTTTCCGTTGGAGTTCTTGGGGCACCAGGGTTCCGGATTTCCGTGTTTGTTCGCCTCGATGCAGTACTGCGTATCCGGGAGGGTATCACAGGGAGAGCGCCTGAGCTGGTCAATGGCCGCTGCATAGATAAAAGGCTTGAAGGTGGACCCGGCCTGGCGTGCCCCCTGAATGACGTTATCGTACTGGAAGTGGCGGTAGTTGATACCCCCCACCCAGGCCTTCACGTGCCCTGTCTGGGGCTCCATGGACATCATGGCCGCCCGGAGGAAGGTTTTGTAATACCGGATGGAATCCAGGGGGGTCATCACCGTATCCTTTTCCATGGTGGGGGCATTCCAGTCAAAAACCGTCATTTCGGTTTGCTCGTTGAAGGACTTCCTGATTTCCTCCTCGGACTTTCCTTCACGGCTCATGGCCCTCCAGCGGGCTGAATTCTTCATGGCGCGCTCCATGATGGTGCGGATCTCCTCCGATTCCAGGTCTGTAAAGGGGGTGGTCGGGTTGCGGTCCGGGGTATTCTGCACGAAAAACTCGGCTTGCAGGCGTTTCATATGCTCCTGTACGGCGCTTTCCGCATGCGCCTGCATCCTGGAGTCTATGGTGGTATACACCTTAAGGCCGTCCAGGTAGATGTTCCAGGTATCCCGTTCCCCTTCCCGGGCCGGTTTGGGGTTCTCGTCGATCCAGTCCTTCAGCCACCGCTGCAGGTACATCCGGAAATAGGTGGCCAGGCCCTCCCGGTGGCTTTCAGGGTTGATGTTTATATCCATCTTCAGGTTTATGAGGGAATCCCTTTCAGCCTCGCTTATATAGTCGTATTTGGCCATCTGGGCCAGGACGGTATTTCGGCGTTCCAGGGTTAGGTCTTCCCTGCGGATCGGATTGTACAGGGAGGAGTTCTTCAGCATCCCCACCAACATGGCCGATTCTTCAATTTTCAGGTCCCGGGGTTCTTTCCCAAAGTAGATCCGGGCGGCAGAACGAATCCCGTCTGCATTGTAGTTGAAGTCGTAAATGTTGAGGTACATCGAGATGATCTCCTCCTTGGTGTAGTTTCGCTCCAGGCGGGTGGCAATTACATACTCCTTTGCCTTCTGCAAGACGGCCTCAACCACGTTTTTGGAGCGCACCCCCACAAACAATTGCCGGGCAAGTTGCTGGGAAATGGTACTGGCCCCACCTCGTTGGCCCAGGAAAACCACAGCCCGGAGCGTGCCAATGGCATCGATGCCAGAGTGTTCGTAAAACCTCGCGTCCTCTGTGGCTATGAGTGCCTGGACCAGGTTCTGGGGAAGGTCCGAATAAGGTACGTCGGTCCTGTTGTCATCCAGGAAGAACTTGCCAAGGGTCTTTCCATCCGAGGAGATGATCTCCGTGGCCAGGTTGGTCTGGGGATTTTCCAGACGTTCGAAGGTGGGCATTTCCCCAAACACCCCCCAGGATGCCAGAAGGAAAATCAGGGCGACGAAAAGGACCCCTGTAGCGAACAGGATCCAGAATGCCTTGATGAATGGTTTGAATGTCCTGGGTTGTTTTTTAGTCTTCTTTGCCATCGTTCCTACTGGTTCTTCTCAATTTGAAGGCCCACATCCAGCACTCCGGGAAGCTCCTGGATTCCTTCCACGCTTCCGTTTTTGCGCATGGCATGTGAGACGGTAACAGTATATACGCCTGAATCCGGAAAAACGATGTTTTCCCGGTACCAAAGTTTGTTTTCTTTCACACTCCCATACCCGGACCCCATCCAGTTCCCGCTGGCATCTGCCATCTCGTACTCCAGGGTATCCCGGCTTGAACTGCCATCCGGACGCGTCATTTCAGCGATCAAAAAGAGGTTGCTGTAGGGATACTGCTCATCATTCCGCAGGGTGATGTACATATTGTAGGACTGGGTGGAATCCAGGTCCGAAATGCGAAACTCCATCGGCTGGTCCTTTCCCCATTTCCCATTATTGGTGGATTGGTATTCGAAAAAGGCCAGTTGTTCGGTACAGGACAGCCCCAACAGGAGGCTGATGCCCATCAAGAGGATCCTAGGCATTGCGAGCCATTCTTTTTTTGTTAGTTCCTTTTTTCTTGCGCTTTTTCCGGCGCCGCTTGCTTTTGGGCCGGTCAAATCGGGTCAGGCTATCCTGCCCGACAGGGTTTTCGAAGGTCACCTCTTCATCCTGGAAATGTTCAACGGCGAATGCCTCCAGGCTCTGCGCTTTCTTCTTTTTTCGGTTCATCTCAAGGATCTCATGGACCTGTTCCTTGCTGAGGGAATGCCAGCTGGATGGGTCATCCTTGTAGGAAAACCATAGAATTCCTTTGAAAATGTCGGTTTTCTGGCAAAATGCCACCCCTTTCTCCGTTTGGAGTTTTGTATCCGTGGGCGGAAAATCTTTCAGGGCATCCAGGTAGGTGTCGAGTTCGTAGTTCAGGCAACACTTCAACTTGCCGCATTGTCCGGCCAGTTTTTGGGGATTCAGGGAAAGTTGCTGATATCGCGC